>CAIXAA010000510.1 GCA_903917305.1 uncultured Myxococcales bacterium
ACCGGCATCGAGTCGATCGACAACCTTTAGATTCGCCACGCACAAGCGTGCGCACTTGACGGGCCGCGCGATGGGCCCACATTGGAAGGGCATGGCTGGCTCTGCTCCGATCCCGTTTGGCGACTACCTGCTGCTCGAGCGCATCGGCGTCGGCGGTACTGCCGAGGTATTTCGCGCGGTTCGGCGCGGGCGGCATCCGGGCGAGAAGGAAGTGGCCTTGAAGCGCCTCTTGTCCTGGCTGGCCGAAGATTCCGAGTTGTCGCGTCTGTTCTTGCGTGAAGTCGGGGCGTTGTCGCGCATCGACCACCCGGCGGTCGTCCAACTGCTCGATCACGGCGAGGCTGGCGGGCTGCCCTACCTCGTCATGCCGCTGCTGGACGGCTGCTCCCTGCGCCACCTGCTGCAGAAGCCGGTGGGCGGCGAGCCGGAGCCGCTGGCGCTCGTCGATGCGCTTTGGCTGACCGCGCAGCTCGCGCGCGGGTTGGCGGCGGCGCACCGCCAGGGCATCGTGCACCGCGACGTGTCGCCCTCGAATGTCCAGGTGACGAGCCAAGGCCAGGTTCTGCTGCTGGATTTCGGCATCGCGCGCGTCGCGGGGCTGGCGCTGACGACGCAAGGGCGCAGCCTGAAAGGCAAATGGGCGTATCTCTCGCCGGAGCAGGTGACCGGCGGCGTGATCGACGGACGCAGCGACCTGTTCGCGCTGGGCTCCGTGCTGGTCGAGTGCATCGTCGGCAAGGCGCCGTTCGCCACGGCGGATCGCAACGAGACGCTGCTGCGGGTGCAGACGGCGCGCTTTGACGGCGTCGAGGATCTGCCTGACATCGTTGCGGAACCACTGGGCGTGCTGCTCAAGCGGATGCTGGCGCTGGACCCGGCGCAGCGCCCCCAGGACGGCGACGAGGTCGCGGCCGCGCTGACGCAGCTGGTGGAGCGTGTGGAGCCGGGTGCCGGCGCGCTGCTGGCGCGGCCGTCGCTGGCGCTGCGGGTTTCCGAGCATCCGCCGCGCGTGGTCGCGCCGCCGAACGCCGCGGAATTGCGTGGCGAAGTCGTGACGAGCACAGCGCAAAACGAAGACGTGACCCAGGTGCGCGCCCAAACCGCGTAGCGCCTGCTGGAGGATCTTGTGCGCTGGCTGGAGCTCGCCCCGGGATATGCCTGCAATGCCGCGTGCCTCGGCTGCCACGCCTGCAACGCCGATCCGCAGCAGCAGATGGCGTTCGAGGAAGTCGTGCGCTGGCTGCAGACAGCGCGGCGGCGGGGCGCCCAGCACCTCTGGCTGAGCGGCGGCGAGCCGACGTTGCGCAAGGATTTCCTGGGCACGCTGCGCGCGGCCAGGCAGTTCGGCTACCAGCGCATCAAGGTGCAGACCAACGGAATGCTGTTTGCGTACGAGCATTTCGCGGAGCGCGCCGTCGCAGCCGGCATGAACGAGGCCAGCCTGCTGCTGCGCAGCCTGGATCCGGCGCGGCACGACGCGCTGCACCGCACCCAAGGCGGGCTGCGCGCGCTGCAGCAAGGCTTGGAGCGGCTGCGCGCGACCGGAATCCGCCTCGAAGGCGATGTGCTGCTGACCGCCGACACGATCGGCGAACTTCCAGCAATTGTGCGACATTACACCGATCTCGGCCTGCGCCATTTCAACCTCTGGCTGTTTTCGCTGGCGGACCAGGGCGACGCGGACCTGCGCGCGCTCGTGCCGCGGCTGACCGATGCCATGCCGTTCATCTTGGAGGCGCGGACGATCGCACAGCAGCAAGGCGCGACGGTTTGTTCTTTGGCTTCGCCGCACTGCACGCTGCCGCCGCACGCCTGGGACCTGCTGTTCGATGCGGCGGGCATGGACATGCTCGTGGTCAATCCCGGCGGGCAGGCGTTCAAGATGGAGGCATCGCGCCTGGAAGCCGGCGCTTTTCATGAGCCTTGCCAGACCTGCGCCGTGCGCGGCTGGTGCCACGGGCTGCGGCCGGATTACGTGTCGGTCCACGGCACTGGCGAGCTGCGCACGCTGAGCGAGGCAGAAGTCGCGGGGTTCGATCCGCGCGGGTCCGTGCTCGACCTGCCGTGAACGCCGCGCTGGTCGCAGCACCGCGCCTGCATTACACTCCCGCCGTTTTCCGTGGGAGTGTTCAACATGTTCCAGAAACCCGAAGCCAATCCCGATTTTCCTGCCCTGGAGCGCGAGATCCTCGCTTTCTGGCGTGAACACGGCACCTTTGCCAAGCAGGTCGCGCAGGGCACGGAGGACTTCGTCTTCTACGACGGGCCGCCTTTCGCTACCGGCACGCCGCATTACGGGCACCTGCTCGCCGGCACGCTCAAGGACATCGTGCCGCGCTACCAGGCGATGCGCGGCTACCGGGTCGAGCGGCGCTTTGGCTGGGACACGCACGGCCTGCCGGTCGAGATGGAGATCGACAAGCAGCTTGGGTTGCAAAGTCCAAGTGATACGGTCGCTTACGGCGTGGCGCGCTACAACGAAGCCTGCCGGGCGATCGTGCTGCGCTACACCGAAGAGTGGCGCAAGACCGTCGAGCGCATGGGGCGCTGGGTAGATTTCGACAACGATTACAAGACGATGGATCCCGCGTTCATGGAGAGCGTCTGGTGGGTCTTCAAGACGCTGTGGGACAAGGGCCTGATCTACCGCGGCCACAAGGTGATGCCGTACTCCTGGCGCCTGGGCACGCCGCTGTCGAACTTCGAAGCGGGCATGGACTACCGGACCGTGCAGGATCCGGCGGTGACGGTTGCGTTCGAGATCCTGGAAGGTTCCGCTACCGGCTCCGGCTCCGGCTCCGGCTCCGGCTCCGG
>CAIXAA010000511.1 GCA_903917305.1 uncultured Myxococcales bacterium
CAACGGTTCTGCGCCCAACGGCACTGCGCCCAACGGTTCTGCGCCCGCTGCTCCCGGGCTGTCTGGCCCGATGCCGACGCCCAGCGTGATGGGCGGCGGCGCGCTGCCGCCCATCCGCACCACCGGAGGTCAGGCGCCGCGCATCACCGCGCCCGTGCCACCCCCGCCGGCTCCGCCGCGCCCGACACCGCCGGCGCAGCCCGCCGCGCGTCCCGGTTCCTATCTGCAGGACAGCGCAGCGCAAGTGGTCGAGCTGCCGCCGCGTCCCGCTGTCGTGCGCCGCAGCTCCTCGCCGCCGCCGATTCCCTTCGGTCTGGACGATGGGGAAGACGCGACGCTGTCCTTGCCGCCGGTGAACGCCGCCGCGGCCGCGGGTCGTTCGACGGACCTCGCTTCGGGCAACATCCGCCGCGTGCCGCGCTCCTCGTCGGGCTACGCCGCCCCGGATGCGCAGATGCCGCCGCCGATCCCGCCGGACGATCTGTCGAGCGTGCCGACGCCCAACGTCGGGCGCCCCGGCTCTGCGAGCTTCACGCGACCGCGTCCCGCGGCACGGCCGCCCATTCCGCCGCCGCCGACGACCGGACCGCAGGTGCCGCGCACCGCGGCGCCGATCACCTCGCCGCGCCCGGTCCCCGCGCCGCCCGCGCCGCCCGCGCCCCCGTGCGACAGCTGCGGCACGCCGGTGCCGCACGCCAACAGCTTCTGCGGCAAGTGCGGCGCCACCAATCCGAACCACACGCCGACGCTGCCCATCCAGACCGGGTCGGTCGCGCCCCGCCCGGATCGCGTCGGAACGATTGCGCTCATCGATGACAGCGGCGCCGAGTCGACGCAGTTTCCGCTCGTGCTGGGCGAGAACCGCATCGGCCGCGGGGAGGACTGCCAGCTCCGCTTCCCGGACGACGGCTTCCTCGCCGATGTGCACTGCATCGTCGATGCCGATCCGTCGCGCTTCGTCTTGCGCACCGTCGATCACGCCAACGGCACCTACTTGCGCATCACCTCGCCGGTGGAGATCCACCACGGGGACGTGCTGCGCGTCGGTCAGGAAGTCCTGCGTTTCGAGCGCATCGACCGCCTTACGCCCGAGCGGCTGCCCGATGGCGAGCCGCAGGTCGTCGGCTGGCCGCTGCCGCGCGGCGTCTGGGGGCGCCTGTGCCAGATCGGGTTGGGGCGCCAGGTGGCCAACGCGTACCTGCTCGGCAGCCCCGACGTGTTCCTGGGCCGCGAGCGCGGCGACATCCTCTTTCCCAAGGATGGTTTCGTGTCTGGGTCGCACGCGGTGCTCTCTGACCGCAACGGCCGCGTTTTCTTGAAGGATCTCGGCAGTTCGAACGGCACCTTCCTGCGGGTGCCTCAGGAGTCGCCGCTGCGCAACGGCGATCTCTTCCTGCTGGGACGCAACCTCCTACGCGTGCACACAGGTACAGCATGACCAACTCCAGCAACGCCCGTCAGCCCAGCTCCGGTCACTTTGCTCCGCCGATTCCAGGCGCGAGCGACCGCCGCGACGGCCAGCGGCTCCGCTACGACATCCAGGTGGGCGTTGCCACGGATCACCGGCTGTTCGTTGGTCTGACCTCCGACATCAGCGCCGGCGGCCTGTTCATCGCCACCGACGAGCCGCTCAAGAAGGGCGATCGCATCGAAGTGCGCTTCTCGATTCCGGGAACCGACCACGTGTTCCACAAGCACGCGACGGTCTGCTGGACGCGCCCCTTCGACGGGGAGCACCACACGCACATCCGCACGCGCGCGGGCGCCGGCGTGAAGCTCGACGATCTCAGCCCGGACGAGACCAAGGTGCTCGACGCGTTCCTGCAGGTGCACGAGCCGATCTTCTACGACGTGTGATGTCCGACGGCGTCGCGCCCGGTGCGGCCGCTAGCCCCACAGCCCGTGCCGCCGGCTCCAGTCTTCCAGGCGCAATTCCAGCAGTTCCGGCAGCTCCAGCGGCGCCGTGTGCGTGCCGCCGGGAATCGCGCACAGCTCCGAGTTCGGCAGCAGGCGCGCCATCTCCACCGACAGCCGGTGCGGCGTGAAGTTGTCGTTCACGCCCGCCACCACCAGCGCCGGCATCGTCAGGTGGCGCAGGTAGCTGCGCGCGCTGTGCTCGGCGACGTTCTGCAGAAAGCCCATGAACACGACAGGATCCATGCGCGCCATGTGCCGCAGGTAGGGCAGGAAGTCGTCGCGGCGGATCATGTGCGGGTTGATCTCGGTGGCCGTCGCGATCCAATACGCGAGCTCGGTGGGCACGCTGCGCTGCCAGAAGCGCCGCACGCCGTCCGGCCAGCGGAACAGCGCGCCGGACATCAGCGGCAGCAGGTGCAGGCCCAGGCTCGTGCCGTGGAAGGTGTCCAAAGGACGCTCGAAAGCGCCGCACACGGGCAGGATGGCGCGCGTGCGCTCCGGGTGCTGGTGCGCCGCCTCGAGGACGACCTGCACGCCCATGGAATGGCCCGCCAGGATCGCCTGATCCACGCCGCAGGCATCCGCGACGGTCCAGAGATCGCGGCCGCACTGCTCGATGGTCAGCGTCGACGCGTCGCGCGGGATCTCCGACAGGCCGTGACCGCGGTAGTGGAAGTGGATGACCTTGCAGTGCATCTCCAGCATCGGCCGCAGGTAGCGCCAGACGAAGCCGTCGCAGCCGATGCCGTCGCAGAGGATCACGGCGGGCGCGTCGACGCTGCGGATGCCGGTGACGCGGACGCTGAGCTGGGTGCCATCTTGGGCGGAGACGTGAAGAACGGGCATGGCGAACCTGTGAGAGGACCCATCAGAAACCAGTTTCTGATGCCGGTCCGTTTCCTGTTGTTGGGTCGCCGAGCGCGCCGATGCGGACGCGCCGGCTCCGGGTCTGGCGTCAATCCCTTCGCGAAGCAGACCACATGCGCGGGCCCAGGAACAGGAACCCGACCGCGAGGTAGGCGACCACGAGCAGCAGCACGAGCCACAGCCAGGTCCGCGTCAGCACGAGCACATAGAC
>CAIXAA010000512.1 GCA_903917305.1 uncultured Myxococcales bacterium
CAAGCCGGCGACCTGCTGCGTCACCTTCTCGACGCCGTCGAACAGCACGTGCACGGTGGTGCCGACCACGTCGATCTCGACGTCGTGCCACTGGAAATCCTCGAGGTTGGGGATCGCCGTCACGACCTTGTGGTCCGACGCGTCGCCGTTCAGGAGGATGCCGATGTGGTCGTCCATGATCGGGTCGGTGACGGGATCGCCGCTGTTGTGGAACGTGTCGAACTCGATATGGAAAGCCGTGATCTTCATCGTGCCGCACGGCGGCGCCACGCCGTAGCCCAGGCAGCCGCCCGGCTGGCCGGCGGCGATGAACGTCTCGACGTCGGTGGTGTTCTTGGCCTCGATCAGCGTCACGGCGAAGCCGTCGGCGCCGCCGTTGATGCCGCCGCCGGTCTGGATCGAGAAATGCATCGACACATCACCTGGTTGCACGTAGAGCGCCGTGTTGTAGATGGCGCCCTGCTTGCTCTTCTCGTTGCCGGTCAGCTCCAGCCAGCCGCCCGGATCCCAGGACGCGTCCTTGAAGAACTTCCAGTCGCTGCCGGCGGGCGCCTTGTCGAAGGTCTCGGCAATCACGGCGCCGCACACGCTGACCTTGACGTCGGTGCCGGTGGCGCAAATCCCCAGCTTGGTCACGATCTTGGCCGTCAGCACCTGAGCGCCCTTGGGGAGCGCGCCGGTCGACCATTGGGTGGCGCCGCTGGCGTCGACGGCGCTGGTGCCGAGCACGCCGGACGCGTCCGACGACCATTCGACTTGCAAATCGCTGGGCACCGCCGCGCCGGCCACCTGCGCCTTCAGCAGCACGGCGGTGCCTTTGGCCAGGAAGGCCCCCGCTTGGGGCGCCGTGATGGTCAGCGTCGCAGGACACACCGCCAGCTCCGGCAGCGGCGGCACGTCCGGCGGCAGATCCGGCGGCACGTCGGGCACCACATCGAGCACCTGCGCGACATCCTTGGCATCTTGCAACAAGATGTCCGGCAGCGACGCGTCGGTCGCCGTCGCGTCCGCTGCGGCATCCGTGGCCTGCGCGGCATCGGTTTGGGCCGTGTCCGGCTTGGGGTGGGCGACGTCGAAGACATTTCCGGCCGCCACATCTGCCGCTGCCGCGCCCGACGGGCCCGAGACCGGCGCGCTGCAAGCGCCCAGCGCTGCCGCCACGATCCACGACAAATACCTTGCATTGCCCAGTCTTGTCACGCTCACCCTCCCTTGCCGCAGCCACGCCGGCGGCGGCCCTGGCTGGACCGTACGCGACATCAAATGGACCGGCAACGCTTTTCACGCCGGCCTCGCCCCAAGCCGTGGCGAGGCGTAGAATGCAAGTGCAGCCAAGTTGCGCAGAGCCCCCGCCCGACGCCCCAAGCGTCGATGGCGCCTCCGCACGTGGGGCGCCGCTGCAGGAGTTCCCATGTCTCCCGTCTTCACGACGCTGCTTCGCTGGTGCGTGCGCGGGCTGCTGCTCGCCACCGTCGCGGGCGGCGGCTGGTTTGGCTGGCACACCTGGCAGGGCGACCGCAAGAGGGAGGCCACCTGGGTCACCGAACCGGTGCAGCGCGCCACGCTCGTCGAGAAGGTGACCGCGACCGGCACGCTGCAGCCGATGGTCACGGTGCTGGTCGGCTCGATCGTCTCGGGCCGGATCATGAAGCTGGGCGCGGACTTCAACAGCCGCGTCACGGAGGGCGAGCTGCTGGCGGAGTTGGACCCGTCCATGTTTCGCGCCCAGGTCCTGCAAGCCAGGGCGCAGCGCGCCGCGGCGGTGGCGGGCGTGGTGCGCGCCAAGGCGCGGCTGCGCGATGCCGGGCGCGCCGTCGATCGCTTGAAGCAACTGTTCCCGCAGCACCTGGCCACGCAGGCGGAGTACGACACGGCGCTGGCGACGCGCGACGCCGCGGTGGCCGATGTGGATGCCGCCAAGGCGGACGTGCAACAGGCCCAAGCCTCGCTGGATCTGGCGCAGACGAACCTGGATCACACGCTGATCTACGCGCCGGTGTCGGGCGTGGTGCTGCAGCGCTCGGTCGACGTCGGGCAGACGGTGGCGGCGTCGCTGTCGGCGCCGACGCTGTACACGCTGGCGGCGGATCTCGAGAAGATGCAGCTGCATGCGAGCGTCGACGAGGCCGACATCGGCCGTTTGCGCGCCGGCTTGGATGCGACGTTCACGGTCGACGCGTTCTCCGGCGAGACGTTCCGCGGCAAGGTGCGCCAGCTGCGCTTCGCGCCGCAGGTCATCCAGAATGTCGTGACCTACGATGCCGTGGTCGATGTCGACAACCCGGGCGAGAAGCTGCGGCCGGGCATGACGGCGACGGTGACGTTCGAGACGCGCCGCGCGGATGACGTGCTCGCCGTGCCCAACGCCGCGCTGCGCTTCAAGATGCCGGCGGGCGACGGCGACGGCAAGAAGGCCGCCAAGACCGAAAAGAACGAAGCGCCGCTGCAGGCTCCGCACGTCTACAAGCTGGACAAGACCGGGCAACCCAAGCTGGTGGCGCTGGAGACGGGCATCACCGACGGGCGGCTGACCGAGATCAAGCACGGCAAGGTGGACGTCGGCGACGGCGTGGTGGTGCGCAAGATCGAGGACGGCAAGGGCGCCGCGTCCTCCAGCGCGCTGCCCGGCACGAGCCCGTCCAACAGCAAGGGCGGCAAGGGCGGCAAAGTCCCGAAGCGGCTGTTCTGATGGCGAACGACGTGCAACATGCGGCCATGCCTCCGGCCTCCGTTCCGGTGATTCGGACGGTGGCGCTGGCGCGCGCGTTTGCGCTCGGTGGCCAGGTGGTGCGCGCGCTCGGCGGCGTGTCGCTGCAGATCGAGCGCGGGGCGTTCGTCGCGATCGTCGGCGCTTCGGGCTCCGGCAAGTCGACGTTCATGAACCTGCTGGGTCTTCTGGATCATCCCACCGGCGGGCAGCTGTTCGTCGACGGCGTGGACGCTTCGCACCTGGACCGCGACGCCCGCGCCCGCATCCGCGGCGCCAAGGTTGGCTTCGTCTTTCAAGGCTTCAACCTGCTCGACCGCACGTCGGCCCTGGAAAACGTCGAATTGCCGATGATGTACGCGGGCGTGGGCCGGGCGCAGCGCCGCACGCGTGCCGTGGCCGCGCTGCAGGCGATGGGCCTGGGCGATCGGCTCGAGCACGTGCCCAGCCAGCTCTCCGGCGGCCAGCAGCAGCGCGTCGCCATCGCGCGTGCCCTGGTGAACCGCCCGTCGCTGCTGCTCGCGGACGAGCCGACCGGCAACCTCGACTCGGCGACGACGCGCGAAGTGCTGGCACTGTTCGTGCAACTGGCCGTAGAGCAAGGCATTACCGTCATCCTCGTCACGCACGAGCACGACGTCGCCGCGGTCGCCCAGCGCGTCGTGGAGTTCCGCGATGGCGTCGTGGTGCACGACGGCCTGCCGCCGCCGGAGTGGCAGCCGGTGGTGCAAGCGCCGTGGCACGCGGGGAGGGTGGCATGAGCCTGTTCACACTCTTGCGCGTCGCCTTGCGGCTCTTGCGCCGCAACAAGCTGCGCTCGGCGCTGACCGTGCTCGGCATCGTCATCGGCGTCGCCGCGGTCATCGCCATGGTCGCGCTCGGCCGCGGCGCGCAATCCAACGTCGCCAGCCAGATCGCGTCCTTGGGCGCCAACCTCATCCTCGTGCTGCCCGGCGCCACGCAGACCGCCGGCGTCAAGGGCGCGCAGGGTTCGTCGAGCAACCTCACGCGCGGCGACATCGCAGCGCTCGGCCGCGAAGTGCCGACGATCTCCGCCGTCGCGCCCACCAACCGCGTCTCCGGCCAGATCGTCTACGGCGACGCCAACTGGTCGACCTCGATCTTCGGCAGTACGCCCGCGTACTTCGACGTGCGCCAATGGAAGGTCGCGCGCGGTGCCACGTTCGGCGACGGCGAGGAACTGACGGCCGCCAAGGTGTGCGTCCTCGGCCAGACCGTCGCCGACAACCTGTTTGGCGACCAGGATCCCATCGGCCAGACCGTGCGCGCCCGCAACGTGCCGCTGCGCGTCATCGGCGTGCTGGAGCCCAAGGGCCAGTCCGTGATGGGCAATGATCAGGACGATACCGTGCTGGTGCCGCTCGCGACGCTGCAGCAGCGCATGATCGGCGGCTCGCGCGAGACCGTCGGCACGGCGCTGGTGGCGGCGACCGGCCCGGACACGATCGACGCGGCGATGGCCGACATGCGCGCCGTCCTGCGCCAGCGCCACCATTTGCAGCCCGATGACGACGACGATTTCTCGCTGCGCAACATGCAGGACATCGCCAAAGCCAACGCGGAAGTGGCTGATGTCTTGACGGTTCTCCTGGGCGCCGTCGCCGGCGTGTCCTTGCTGGTCGGCGGCATCGGCGTGATGAACATCATGCTGGTCAGCGTCACCGAGCGCACCCGCGAGATCGGCATCCGCATGTCGGTCGGCGCGCGAAGTCGCGACATTCTCCTGCAATTCCTGGTGGAAGCCGTGGCGCTCTCGACGCTGGGCGGCGCGCTCGGCATCGGCATCGGCGCCATCGCCGCCAGCGTGCTGCAGCGCACCACCGGCTGGCCGACGCTGTTCGACCCGCAGACCGCGGCGGTGGCGGTGGCGGTCTCGGCCAGCATCGGCGTGTTCTTCGGCTTCTACCCAGCGCGCACGGCTTCGCGGCTCGATCCGGTCGAAGCCCTGCGGCACGAGTGAGGAAGCACATGCGTCGTGCGATCTTGCTGATCCTGCTTGTGGTTCCCAGCGCGCTGCTGGCGCAGGAGCCGACCAGCCTGCCAGAGCTGTGGCAGCGGGCGCAGCGCGTGCACCCGGCGCTGCAAACCCAGAAGGCGCAAAAGGAAGTGGCCGAGGCGCAGATCGGCGTGGCGCGCGCGACCGGCCTGCCGACCCTGACCGGCGATGCCAACTACGCCCAGGGCACGGGCAACCATGCGCCCAAGCCCGGCACGCTGCCGGCGGACATCAAGGACAAGAACAAGCTCACCGATACGACGTTGTTTCCGTATTGGACCTTCCAAGCCAACGCCAAGTACACGGTGTGGGACTTCGGCAAGGTGCGCGCCGGCGTGGCGTCCGCGGAGCACGGCGCCCAAGCGGCGGACGCCGACCTGCAGACGACGCGGCTCGCCATCTGGCGCGACCTCGTGACGGTCTACGCCCAGGCGCTGGCGGCGGAAGCGGTGCTCGAGACGGCGCGCGAGACGCTGTCGCAGGCCGAGCGGCACCGCGACATGGCGCAGAAGCAGATGGAGGCGCGCATCCGCACCGAGCTGGATGTCTTGAAGACGCAAACGGATGTCGCGACGGCGCAGGTGGATGTGCTGCGCGCGGAGGACGGCGTGCGCTCGGCGCGCGTGACGCTCGGGCTGGCGGTGGGCGACGCCCAGACGCCGGAGGGCGCCTTGCAGCCGCCGGTGCTGGACGCGCAGGGCCTGACCAACCTGCAAGGCAAGGAGCAACTCAATGCGCTGGTCCTGGAAGCTGTCAAGAAACGGCCAGAGTTTCGTGGGATTGCCGAGCGCCTGCTGGCCCAGGCCGACCCCGTGCGCGCGGTGGAGCGCACCGGCTGGCCGAGCCTCTACGTCACGTCGAACGCCAACACCCAGGGCCTCGACTGGGGCACGCTGATCTACAACTACGGCTTCGCGGCCGGGATCAGCGTGCCGCTGCAGACGCTGTGGCTGCAACCACCGGCGATCTCCGCGGCGCGGGCGCAAGAAAGGGCGCTGGCCTCGCAGCGCGACGAACAGGTGCTGGCGTTGCGGGCGGAATTGGAGCTGGCGCGCACCGCCCTGCTGCAAGCGCGCAAGCGCGTACCGGCGGTGGCGGCGCAGCTGGCGCTGGCGCTGGCGACGCGCGACGCGGCCGAGAAACGCTACGCGGCGGGCGTGGCGATCCTGATCGAGCTGTCGGACGCGGAGGCGGCGCTGCGCTCGGCGCGCATCGCGCAGGCGCAGGCGGAGCTGGACGTCACGGCGGCGACCGCGCGGATGCTGGCGGACTTGGGGCGCGCCGGCCGCTAGGCGCGGCTACCTGCCCTGGCGCTTGGCCAGCCGGCCGCGGATCTGCGCCAGCTCCGCCGCGGCGCGCAGCATGTGGTGCGCCTTGAGCTTCGAGCCCGCGACGTCGTGCCACACCTGCAGCGGCACCTCCGCAAAAGCCGAAGCCGCAAGCGGCGGTTGCGAGGGCGTGCCGGCCGCCAGCCGCCCGAGCAGCTCGACGTCGAACACCCAGCGCGAACCGAACGGCTCCGCCAGCGCGACCCGCAGCGCCTGGGTCGCGCGGAACAGCTTGGCGCCGCACTGCGTGTCGTAGATCGCGATGTCGAGCACCAGCGACGCCGCCGTGGCGAAGATGCGGCCGAGGTAGTGGCGCATCGGCTGGCGATCCACGCTGTTGCCCAGCAGGCGCACGCGCGAGGCGAGCAGCACCTGCACCTCCGGCCGGGCGCGCAGGATCGCGGCCAGACGCAGGATTTCGTCCACCGGCGTCGACAGGTCCGCGTCGAGGTAGCCGACCAGCGGCGCGCCGGCTTGCAGCGCGCTCAGCAGCCCCTGGCGCACCGCCTCGGCCTTGCCGGAGTTCTGCGCCAGGGTCTGGAAGCGCGCGCGCTGGCCGAGCGGCTCGCACAGCGCTTGCAGCACGCCCTCGGTGCCATCGGTCGAACCGTCGTTGACGAACAGGAGCCGCACGCCCTCGGCTTGGGCCAGGCGCCGGAACTCGGCGGGATCGAGCCGCTTTTCCTCGTTGTAGCAGGGGATGACGAGCGTCAGCAGCTCTGACGGAGTGGACCGTTCGTTCATCGTGCCAACCTCGGGGAGCGGCGAGTCGCCGCAGGCGCTCGCTTGCGACCAGACAACGGGAAAACGGCTCGCCGTGCACGAGCGCGGCACGCCCTTACTTGCGGCATAGCGCCCACCAGGTCAGGCCGGGGACGTCGGCGCCCCAGCGCGAAAGGAGCCGCGAGGCGGCGTTGTCCAGCGAGAATGCGGCATTCACGGCGGCGGTCACCGGCTTGCCGGCGCGCCAGGTGATGTGCGGATCGTGCGCGGCAGGGTGCACGCCCAGCGCCCGCTCGCGCAGCTTGCCGACGAAACGCGGCAGCAACAGGCTGTGGAACAGGCCGCCGGAGCGCACGATCTGCAGGCCGGCCCCTTGCAGCACCGAGCGCGCCTGCGCCGGCCCATAGCGCCGGAAATGCTGCAGGAACTTGTCGTGGCTGGTGAACAGGCCCTGCCAGGCCGGCACGCTGATCAGCATCCAGCCGCCCGGCGCCAGGTCGCGGGCGACCAGCTCCGTGAGGAAGGCGCGATCGTCCGGCACGTGCTCCAGCACGTCGAGCAGCAGCACGAGGTCATGCGGCCCGGGCGGCGGCTGCGTGCACAAGTCGACCTGCGGCGGCAGGTTTTCGGCCAGCGCGGCGACGGTCGCCGGCGTGTACTCGGCATCGACGCAGTGCAGGCGAGCGTTCTTCGGCAGTTGCGCGGCCAGCTGCGCGGCGAACCACGCATCGCCGGCGCCGACGTCGAGGCCGCTGCGCACCTGCGCGAGAGCGCCGGAGTCGGCCAGCAGGCGCGCGAAAAAGCGGGCGCGCGCCGTCTCCCAAGGATGGCGGGCAGCAGTGTTGGCGTGGGCTTCGCGCAGGTCCATCGGGTTCCTTCGGGGGCGGGCGGTGGCACGCTAGTGAAGGATCACCGAGTTGGCAAGATCTGGGCGTGCGGGGCCCGAGCCGGGGCCCGAACCGGAGCCCGAGCCGGAACCCGAACCGAAGCCGGCCCCGGCCGGACTCCGCCTCAGCCCTTCGCGTCGTCCTGCGTCTCCTCCGCAGCCGCCACCGCCGCCTTCTTGAGCTCCGCCGGCGTCTGGTCGCTCGCGATGGCCGTCACCAGCGCGCCCACCAGCAGCGGCATGTCGCGCTCGGCCGCGCCCGCGATGTCCGGCGGCGCCATCAGCGCCTCATGCGGCAGCGTGATGATCTGGGATCCGGCTGAAAAGGAGGTCCAGTTTTCGCGCCGCTCCCGAGCGCAGGGCAGATCGCACCACCTCGACATTGGCCCGTGACATTACCCTGCCATTGTGCTGTGCTGGCGCCCGGTGCTGATCTCGTGAGGGGGATTTCCGGAGCTTCCAAGACGCGACGGGAGGGCCGCGAGCGCAGCCGAGATGGGGGAGTCATGCGCGGTGCTCAGCTGGTTCGCTGGACGGTGCTCGGGTGTCTGGTGGCCTTCACGGGGGCGTGCGGCTCGACCGCCGGCAAGCAAGGAGAACCCACTGCAGACGCGGTTGCGCCCGCTCCTGATGCGGCAACGACGGACACAGCGACGCCGGACGTCCCGGGCAGCGACGCCGCCGAGACCGCAGTGCCCGGGCCCGACGTTGCGGACGTGGCAGCCCCGGATGTCGTCGACGCCGGCACGGATGCCATCGCGGACAGCGCCACGGATGACGTGACCGACACCGCGAACGACCTGGCCGATGCCGACGATGCCGCACAGCCGCCGCCCGATGACCTGGATGCCGATGATGCGGCTGCCGTTCCCGACGCGGTCCTGTCCGACCTGGCGGCGGACGATGCCGACGACGCGTTCGCCGCGGATGCGAGCGATGCGGACGACGTCGCCGACGCCGCCGCTCCGGATGACGCTGCGACGCCCGACGACACGGGCACAGGCGACTCTGTCACGGATGCGGACACCTCCGCCGATGCCAGCGCGCCGTGCTCGGCCGGCGCGCCTTGCACTGCAGGCGTCTGCAACCCGGCCACCAACGCTTGCGTCACCTGCCTCGTGCCGGCCGACTGCGGCAGTGGCCAGATCTGCGTCGAGAACGGCTGCGTCGCCAAGCCGCCCTGCACCGTGGCGACCTGCAACGGCGCGACGCCGTTCTGCGACAGCGCCAGCGGCCAGTGCATCGCCTGCTTTGCCGACGGCAACTGCAGCGGCGGCCAGATCTGCAAGGCTGGCGCTTGCGTCGCCAACGCGCCGTGCACGGAGAGCAGCGCGTGCCCCAAGGTGTGCGACGTCGCCGCCGGCCAGTGCGTCGAGTGCCTTGCCAGCAGCGATTGCGCGGCCAACCAGTTCTGCACCGGCGCCCACGTCTGCGCGCCGGACCTCTGCGCCACCGGCGCCTGCAGCGGCGGCGCGTTCTTTGCCTGCCAGCCGGACGGCAGCGGCTACCTCGCCGCGGTCGCCTGCGCCGACAACAACGTCTGCACCGACGACACCTGCGACGCCGCGACCGGCTGCGCCAATCCGCCCAATGCCTCGATCTGCAACGACGGCAACGCC
>CAIXAA010000513.1 GCA_903917305.1 uncultured Myxococcales bacterium
CCGGAGCCGGAGCCGGAGCCCGAACCGGGGCCGGGGCCAAGGCCGGAGCCCGGGCCGGTCGCGCGCACGACGCCAGCGCAACCGCAGCCACGCAAGCTGCGCGCATCCAAATCGACGAAAGCGTGCCCGAAACCTGCATCTGCGCACCATCCGTTGCGCAAGTATGCATGCAGCGAGGCGGCGTCACAACCGGGCGCCGACGCAGGTCAAGGTGTCTCGGCGTACAAGGCCGACGGCGCGACGCAACCTTCGCGGCCGTTGGGCAGGCGCACTTCGATTCGGCCATCAGGCAACTCAGCAATCTTGCGCACTTCGAGGCCTTCTGGCAGGCCCATCGTCTCGCTCACGCCCTGACAGGCCGTCAGCGCCGCGTCCTCTTCGACGATCACCGCTTGCTGCACGCCGGTCTCGATCCGCTGCGCGTGCCACAGCCAGGCCAGGCTCACGAGGTGCAGCCCGACGCAGAGCGCGACGCCGCTCCACAGCGCGACATGGTTCGCCGCGCCGGTCTTGTGCCAGAAGCGCACGCCCAGCAGCACCAGAGCGCCAAAACCGCCCAGCAGCGCCAGCAACGCCAGCAGCGTGGTCGGAGCCGCCCGCGCCAGCGCCACGTCCAGCTCCGGGCTCTCGTCAAAGACGTGCAGTGTCGCGTGCTTGCGCCGGGCCTGATCGCTCAGCTCCGCCCGCACGGCAGCCATGTTCGCCTGGATGTCGCCGCGCAGGGCAGGGTTCGGATCCAGGGCCAGCGCGCGCTTGAAGTGGCCGATCGCCCGGCCGAGCTGCTTGTCTTTCACCAGCGTATTCGCAAGGTTGTACTGCACGGCGGCGGAGCGCAGATCGTGGCGCAGCAGCGACTCGTAGCCTTCGAGCGCCTGCTTGAAGCGCCCCGCGACGTAGTCCCGGTTCGCGGCGGCAAAAGTCTCGTCCAGCGTGGCCGCCTGCGCGGGCCGGCCCGCGAGGCCTGCTAGCAGCGCGGTAGCCAGCAGCAGCGCGGCCATCCCGGCGCGCGGCACGGACGGCGCACTGAGGGCGCGCGCATCGATGCGCTCCAGCACGGTCGCCAGCCGCGTCGCCGTCTGCGCCAGATCGGTCTCGCGATCCCCGCCCGGAGCAAAACGCGCGTAGTCGCAATGCGCCAGCTCCACGGTCAGCTGGTCGACGGCGGTCACGTCGACGCCGGCGGCCCGCAGGTGCTCCGCCAGGACATGCTCGGTCAGGCCGGTCGATTGCAGGTCGAAAGCGCGCTGCAGGTACGCGGCCACGGCGCTGCGCAGCGCGGCATAGCCTTCGCTCGGACCCAAGGCCGCCGCCTGCTCCAGGCCGCGCAGCGCGTCGCCCAGGGCCGCCGCGCGCAGACGCTGTGGCTGTCCGCGGGCGCGCCGCCGCGCCGACATCCGCAGGCCGAGCAGCGCAAGCGCGCCCAACCACGGAGAAAGCGCCAGCCACCAGAAGCCGCGCGACTGGACCCACGCCTTGCCATCCGCGCGCGCCAGCTCCGCCGTTGCCGCCAGCGGCCGCAGCACGGACGCCGCCGACACCTGGGGCGCACCCGTCGCCGCCGCCGTCTCCGCCGTCGGCGCCTGACCGGCCGTCGCGGGCGCCAGCGCCGCGCCCGTCACCGCGACCTCGAACGGCCCCGCTTCGGACGACGTGAAGCGCTCCTCGTACGGATCAAAGGCAGCCCAAGCCACCGCAGGCACCGTCACGCTTCCTGGCGCGGCAAAACTCACCACGTACTGCCACGTTCGCTTGCCCTCGATGCCGGCGAGCGTCTGGCGCACGCCTTCCTCGGCGCGGTTCGGCAGCTCCTCGACGGCCATGCCGGCCACCGCCGGCGGCTTGACCGCCTTCAAGTTCAGTAGGTTGCCTTCGCCCTCGACCGTGTACTCCAGCAGCAGCCTCTCGCCCGTGCCCACCCGCAGCTTGCCGGTCGGCGCTTGCCCCGCCAGCGTCAAGCGCCCGGTCAGCTTGAGCTTTCCCACGTTGCCATCGACGTAGCCCGGCAGCCGCCCCGCCTGCGGCACCGGCCGCACGTTCAGCTCGATCGGCTCGCCACCGACGCGCACCTGCCGCATCTCGAACACGTCGCCGGCATCGATGCGGTAGCTTGGCCCGTCGATGCGCTGCTTGCCTTCCGCCGACGCCGACAGCAGCACCTGGTGCGTGATCTGGCGGATGTACGGATTGCCGCCGAACTGCACCATCTCCTGCTGCGGCTGGCCCTTCTTGAGCAGGTCCTCGTTGTCGAACGTGCCCCACTTCGGCGCGCCGGTCTCGCGGATGCCCTGCACGCGCATCATCCGCGTCCAGTACAATTCCCAGGTGAGCACGAAGGGTTGGCCCACGAAGGGCGAAGCGACGGACAGCGCCGGTCGCACGAAGAACGGCTTGCCGGCAAAGCGCTGCAGGTTGCTCGCCACCTCCACCGACTGCGCCGGGCCGCTCGCCGCCTGCTCCCCCGCGACCTCGATGCGCAGCGGCTGCGAACGCGCGACGACGCGGCCATCCGCCAGCACCTCGACGGGCGAGATGACGTGCATGCCCACCCGCCGCGGTGTGCCCGTAAACACAAAGCTTTCGACGCGCTCCATCTGCCGGCCGACGATGCTGACCTGGGTCTGGTGGCTCGTCTGGCGGAAATCGAAGCCATCCGAAGTCGGCGCCGTCAGCTCATCGTACGTGCCAGAAGCCTGCACGTTGACTTGCAGTTCCTCTTCCAACGTCAGGCGCGTCGGGCTGGCCTGCACCTTCACGGTCGCCGTCGCGAGCGCCGCCGCCGGCAGCAGGCACAGCGCAGCCATCAGCCCGAAAGCCGCCAGCCGCGTGTCCACCGCTGCCCTACCTCGCCCCATCACCAGTCCTTCGCAGGCGCCTCGTTGCGGAAGGGGGAGCGACGCAACGCCTCCTCCGCCTCCAAGTTCGTCGGGTTGTGGTCGCCGCGGTCCATCTGCTGCTTGAGCCGCTGCTTTTCCTTTTCATCCTTGGGCGGTTGCGGCTTGTCCTGCGGCTGGTCCTTCTTGTCCTGGTCCTTCTTGTCCTGATCCTTCTTGTCCTTGTCGTCTTGATCCTTCTTGTCCTTGTCTTCCTGGTCCTTCTTGTCCTTGTCGGTCGGCGGCGGCGGCTCCTCGACGCGCAACAGGTAGAAGTTCTCGTTGTCGCCATCGCCGTGGATGCGCACCTTGACCGTGCGATCCGCCTTGGTGCCTTGAATTCCCAGCGCGGTCACGCCGGTCCGACCCTTGCGCGCCGCGGGCGTGTCCTCGTCCGGCGTCACCGCGCCCTTGGCGCCCGTGCCGGAGCGCTGCCCCTTCGCCAGCGAATTCGTCCCGCCCTCGTCGAACGCCTCCATCTCGACGGCGCCGTGCGACAGGTCGTAGCGGGCGGAAATCTGCAGGTTCTGCCCGGTCTTCTGCGCGATCTGCACCCAGTCCTGGTCGCCCTTGCAGATGCGCATGAGCCGTTCGCTGCCGACCTCGACCGTCTTGGCCTCGCCCGCCGTGTTGTTCGGCTCGAGCTCGTCATTGCCAGCCGGGCAGGGCGGTAGGATCTTCATCTTGAGCGAATACGGCAGGTCCAGCCTGGCCTCGCCCGCGCGCACAGCCGGCGCGGCAAAGCCAGGCGGAAGAACGACATGCGGCGGAGGGGGCGGCGGCGGCGCTGCGGCAGCACCTGGACCGGCTCCGGCTCCGGCTCCGGGATCCGGTGCGGCACGTTGCACAGCACCTTCCGGCAGTTGCGGCAGCGGAAAGTGCGGCGCCTCGACCCCGCCGCCCGTCACCCGCACGCGGTACTTCCCAGCCGGCGGCTCCAGCACGGCGACCGTCCGCGACAGCGCGGCGCCGCCCGTCACCGCCGAGCCAACGCCCGCGCCCCATAGCACGCCCCGCTCGTCGTAGACCTCCACGGTCAGCGCGCCCGCCAGATCCTGCGCATCCGGGACATCCTCCAGCGCGGCCTGCAGATCCACGAACAGGCTCTCGCCCTGCTTCAGCTCCACCGCGAACCAGTCGTCGTCGCCGGGGCACAGCTGCAGCTTGTCCATCGGCTGGCTCAGATCCTGGCTCTCCAGCGGATTGGCCTGAACCGCTTGATCATTCTCTTCAAACGCGTCGTCGCGCTCGCGGCACGGCGGCAGGATCTCCACCGCAAGCTCGTAGTCCGCCTCCGTGTCCAGGCCGCCGCGCACCTGCACCACGTAGGTGCCCGTCACTTGCGCCAGCGCCAGCCGCGCCACCAGCCCTTCCTTGCCCTTCTTGGCGTGCGCCACCTCGCGCCCCGCCGGGTCCAGGATGGTGATCTCGATGTGCTCGTCGCCGATGTCGACCTTCGTCTTGGCCTTGATGCCCAAGCCCTGGCCTTCCTGCAGCATGATCGCGAAGTTGTCGTCGTTGAGCGGGCACAGTCGACCCTGCACCGGCTGCCCAACCGTGACCTGCCTGGCCGCCTGCGGCGTGTCGTTCGGCTCGAACTTGTCCTCGATGCGCTGGCACGCCGGCAGCAGCTTGAGCCCGAGATCGTAAGGCGTTTCCACTTCCGCCACATTGCGCACGTCAATCAGCACCGTCTGCGCGCGGTCGACCTTGCCCAGATCCACCGCCTGCAGCGCCGGCGTGCCCTGGACCGGCCCGCGGATCTGCTCCTTGCCGTCCGGGGACAGCAGCGAAATCCCCAACTTCGGCGGCACCGCACCTTGCGCGTCGTCCGGCTCCGTGACCGAGGTCTTGTCCGCCTTGGTCGTCACCTTCGCGCTGAAGCGGTCGCCGGGCTGCAGATCCACGCGAAACAAATCACGATCTTCCGGGCACGCCCGCAGGTCCAGCGTCTGCTCGCGCTGGCCGCCGGCAAAAGCCACCGCCGCCGCCTGGTCGACCTGGTCGTTCGGCTCGTACGCCTTGTCGCGGCTGCGGCACGGCGGATACGCCCCCAAGCGCGCCAGCTCCAGGTTGCGCCGCGTCTCCACCCGCGTCGGATCGGCAAGCAGCGCCTGCTCCAGGCTCCCCACGGCAAGCCTGTAATGCGGCAGCGGATCTTCCGGCGGTGGCGCCGCCTGCGTCGTCGTTGCGCTCACGCCCGGCGCCGGCTCCGGCTTGGCTTCCTTGTCCTTCGCCGGCGGCTTGGTCGCCTGGGCATCCGCCTCGAGCTTGCGCGCCCACTGCAGCTGAAGGGTGCCTGTCG
>CAIXAA010000514.1 GCA_903917305.1 uncultured Myxococcales bacterium
AGGTGAGGACGCGCATCGCCTCGTAGCCCAAGCCGGAGTTGCAGCCGGTGACGAGGATGGTCTTGCCGGCGAGCGACAAGCCCGCGGTGACCTGCTCGGCGGTCGAGGCGTAGCCAAAGCCGCTGGGGCCATTGCGCGTGAACAGGGCGTAGAGCGACATGCGGGGACTCCGGGTGGGGTGGGCGGGACGAGTGGTCTGCGCACTGTGTGGGAGCGCGGCGCTGGCGTCAAATTCCAGTTGCGGGGCGCCCGGCACCCTCAAACCGGCGTCGCGGCGTCCATCTCCAGCGTCGTGTCGCCAGGCGCTGAACTGCGCGGCGCTCTGGGCGGCTCCGGGGGCGACCGCTCCTGTGCCTCCAGCACCCGCACGCCCGGCAGTTCGCGCAGGCGCCGCGCCACTTCCGCCAGGAGGATTTGGATCTCCGCGCCGCGCTCGGTCGGGAACTGCACGACCAGCGTGGCGAGGCCCGCCGTCGTGGCCAGCATCGGCCGGGCCGCACCGCGCAGGAAGGCCATGGCATCCGCGCACGAGGCGAAGCGATCCTCGCGCTGCTTGCGCGTCGCCTGGGCGATGAACAGCGCCAGGTCTTCGGGCATCTCCGGCGCCAGGACGCGCGGGTCAGGCATGGGCGACATGACGTGGGCGCACAGCAGGTCATGCTCCGAAGCCGTCGGCCACGGCGGCTCGCCGGTGCACAGCAAGTAAGCCAGGATACCCAAGGAGTACAGGTCGGAGCGACCGTCCAGCTCCCGGCCCAGCACCTGTTCGGGCGACATGTAGGCCGGCGTGCCGACCGTCCTGCCGGCCGGCGCCAAGGACGCGGCCGCGTGCACCGCGATGCCGAAGTCCAGCAGCTTGACGCGCCCCTCGGTCGTCATGAACACATTGGAAGGCTTGACGTCGCGGTGGATGAGGCCGCGCGCGTGCGAGTACGCCAGCGCATCGGCCACCTCGGCCAGGATGCGCCGCACCTCCACCCAGCCGATCGGCTCGTGGCGCTGCAGCCGCGTCTTGAGCGGCTCGCCGGTCAGCTTCTCCATCACGATGAAGCGCGTGCCCCAGGCCTTCTCCGTGTCGTAGACCCTCACGATGTGCGCATGATCGAAGTGCGCAATCTGCTGGGCTTCCTGCTCGAACTGCCGGATGAAGGCCGGTTCGGCGCTCAGCGCGTGCGACAGCATCTTGAGCGCCACGTCGCGGCCGAGCCCCGGGTGGTGCGCGGCAAAAACCGTCGCCATGCCGCCTTCGCCCAGCCGGCCACGCACCTCGTACTTGCCGACCTTGCGGATGCTGTCCGAGGCCAGGAGCCGTTCGCCCACCAGGCTGGTCAGGAACGTCGCGCACTGCGGGTGCTCGTGCAGCAGCTCCTCCAGCGTCGGCCGTTCCATGCGCAGGCAGGACAGCGGGGACGCCGCCACCACCGTCGCCGTGCGGTTCTCGCCCGTCAGCAGCGCCGCTTCGCCCAGGATGGCCGGCGCGCCCATCTGCTTTTCGAAGATGACCTGGCCGTGCCCATCGCACACGGTGACATGCACGCGCCCGGCCACCAGCACGTAGAGCGCATCGGCCGGCTCGTCCTGGCGCATCAGGGCCGTGCCCGGCGCCAGCTCCAGCGTGGTCATGGCGTCGCCCACGGCATCGAGCACGTGCTGCGCCACCTGGCGGAACACCGGCAGTCGCATCCACGCCGGCGCATCCGGGCGCAGCGCGGCACCGGCGATGGCCGCCTGGCTCGAAAGGCGGTGGCGCACCGGCAAGGTCGGTTGCGATTCGTGGAGTCGCGGCATCGGGAGCCACCTCGGACGTCGGGGGGCGCGCACCTTCACTGGACGGGTCGCAGGATAGGGCAGTTGCAGCAAAAAACCCAGCCGGTGCCGTCAGCCGCAGAACGTGGCGTAGTCGGCGCAGCAGTCCTTGTATTGCTTGCAGCCCTTGTCGCAATTGCACGCCGCGCCCTGCGAGAACGTGCCGCACCTGCCCTGGCAGCTGAGGTTGGGGCCGACGTTGCTGCAGCTCGACTGGATGCAGTTGATGAGCGTGTTGAGCACGTTGCCGACCTGGTCGCTCTTGACGCATTGGCCAAAGCCGCCGCCCTGGTTCCAGCACGTCGCGGCGGCGACGCAAGCGCTGTCGCTGGCGCACGCGGTGTAGGACGCCGCGCACTGCTGCACCTGGCACTGCTCGGACGGGGAGACGGGAAAGGCGCAGTCTTTCGGGCAGGTCAGGTGCGTCTCGCCGTTGTCGCAGGCGCCGTTGCCGCACGACGCCGGGCCGCCGCCGGGGCCGGGCTTGGCGCCCGCGAGGCAGCCCTTCTGCTGGCCGCACAGCGCGAGGGGTGCAACGGAACCGGTCAAGATCGTGTAGGAAAGGCTGGTCGTGCATGCGTCCAGGCAGGTCAAGTCGCCGCAGGCGCTGGCGCACGGCAGGACGGCGGCGCAGGCGGGCGTGCTGCTGCAGGTCGTCATCTGGCTGGGGCATTTGGCGAGCAGGCACGCCCCCGTCGCGAGGCCGCAGTCCGCGGCGCAGGTCGCGGCGGTCTCGGCGGGCGGCTCGCACACGCCGTTGCCGCACACCGCGGCGGGCGGCGCGACGTCCTTGGCCGGCGCAACATCCACCGGCGCGGCGACATCGGGCGTTGCCACAGGCACATCGACCGGCGCGGCGACATCCGGCGCTGCAACGGGCACATCCACCGGCGCAGCGACGTCTTGCGCTGCCGGGGCATCGGCGGCGAGCGCCACATCGGCCGGTGCGGCCACGTCCCCAGCTTCGGCATCTGGCGTGCCAGCCGGGACATCGGCGCTGGCAGCGAGCGTATCGGCTGGGGAAGCCAGCGCATCGGGGTCGGCGAGGCTGGCGTCCTTCTTGGACGGGCTCGGCGTGCCCACGACCAACGTCGGCACGTCGGTCGCCGCGGTGCTGCACCCCGCGAACAAGAGGCCGGTCAGCGCCGCGACGGGCAACCACTGCAAAGCACCGCGCATCCTGCCTCCCTGGCGGCGCCTGCGGCTCCGCTGCTGCGGTCAAGCGTAGGGAGAGCCCGTGCGGGGCGCAAGGGCCCGCATCCTTTGCCACACTGGCTGTTGACGGCAGGCCCGCGGTGCGCGAGCATCCCGCCGGCCTTCCTGCCGAGGTATCCCCATGAGCTTGAACCGAATCCTCCCCTTGCTCCTGAGCGCGGCGGCCCTGTGGTCCTGCGGCACGACCAGCGGTGGCGGCGGACCCGGCCCGACGGCCGGCTCCGCCTGCACCCAAGCCCAGAACGCGGCCGACACGCACCTGTGCGGCGGACCGACCACCGTGCTCAAGTGCAAGTCCAGCACCGCGCCCGCCGCCGCCGCCACCGGGTTTGACTGGGAGGCGTCCGAGTGCAGCAGCGGCAAGGTCTGCCAGACCAATGACTGCGCCGTGCCCAGCGCCGCCGGCCCGGACACCACGTCGTCCAGCGGCAACAGTGCATCCGCCAACGGCATCTGGAACGGCAGCTGCAGCGGCCAGCAACCGTCCGGCACCTTCGAGGTCGAGGTCGACAGCAGCGGCATGGTCACCGGCAAGTTGAAGGGCGACAGCACCGGCACCATCGCCGGCGTGCTCAGCGCCAGCGGCTCCTTGAACGCGCAAGCCACCGGCACCGCCGGCAACTGCCCGTGGACCGGCACGTTGACCAAGGTCGGCAACTCCTTGACCGGCAGCGGCCAGTGGTCCTGCCCGCCGTGCAGCGGCATGTGGCAGACCAAGTAGCGCCGCGCCCGCCCGCACCGCATTTGTGTGCGCGGTGTTTCGCGCCCTTGCCTGCGGACTTCGAGAAGTGAAACGATGCGCGGACGCCGCCGCCGCGCGCGCGCCACGCCGTTCCCTGGAGTCCCCGATGCGCCTCGCTGTTCCTGCCTTGCTGTGCGCCCTTGCGCTGCTCGCCTGCTCGTCGTCCAAGGTCGCGACATCGCACACGGATGTCGTCGCCGCCGTCGATGTCGCGGCCGACGTGAGCGCCGATGTCGCCGCCGCCGATGCCATCCAGCCCGTCGCGCCTTGGGATCAGACCGTCCCGGTCGTCTCGCAGGCCGGCGCCACCGCGAAAGGCACGCTGCAGGCCGGCATCGCCGCGCTGCCGCTGTCGAGCCCCGTCGGCGTGTCCATGGCCGGCTACGGCGGTCGTTCCGCCGGCGCGCACACGAGCTGGAGCAAGACCCTCAAGGGTTCTCGCGGCATGTACGCGGAGCTGTGGGTCAAGGCGCTCGCGTTGCAGGTCGGCACGGAGCGCCTGATCCTGGTCAAGCTGCCGTTGCTGACGTCGGAGTCGCACCTGTCGGACCGCATCGCCGACAAGCTGGCGACGCGCGGCCTGGATCTGCGAGGCCGCATCCTCACTTCCGCTGGGCACAGCCACCATGCGACGGCGCGCTTCTGGCCGATTCCCGACGGCTTTGCCTTCGTCGGCCTGGATGCGTTTGACGCGGAAACCTTGGATCGCATTGCCGAACGCGTCGCCGATGCCGTGCAGGCCGCCGTCGCCGACCTGCAGCCGGCGCAGTGGGCGTGGTCGGCGCACGAGAACTGGGATCCGCAGGATCTCGTCTACCGCGATCGCCGCCACGAGAACGATCCGCTGTACCCCAAGGACCCGCGCCTCATGCTCCTGGGCGTGCAGCGTGCGGGCGAACTGCTGGCTTTGGTGATGAATTTCCCGATCCACGGCACGGTGTTCGGCGAGGACAATGACCTGCTGAGCGAAGATGCGCCCGGCGCGGTCGAGCAGAAGGTCGAGGAGACCTACTTCCGCCAGCACGGCAAGCCGCTGCAGGCGATGTTCATGCAGTCGGCAGGCGGGGATGCGCAGCCGGCGGGCGACGAGCTGGGGCATCCGTCGCCGGCGCGGCTGGAGAAGCTGGGCACCTCGGCGGCGCAGCTGATCCTGCCCAAACTTCCAGACTTGCAGTGGCGCAGCGAGATGGAGCTGGCGGTGCGCACGGTGCGGCTGGACTACGCCCATGCGCGAATCTACGGCGCGTACGCGGAGTTGCTGCACGAGTTCGACGACGCCAATGGCAATCCCTACCTGTGGGGCGGCTGGCAGTGCAAGGCCGACAACGTGCAGGACGGCCAGAGCATGGCGGGAAAGCCGAAGAATTGCATGGATCTGTCGATCCTGGTGCCGGCGATGGGTGCGCCGCTGCCGTTTGGGGAGCTCAACCAGGTGCTGCTCTCGGCGGCGCGGCTGTCGGACCTGGGGCTCATCACGCTGCCGGGCGAGCCGACCTACTCGATCGCCAAGTATGCGCGCGGCAAGGTGGAAGGCGTCGAGCCGGCCTTGAAGGCGCTGATGGTGCTGGGCTACAGCCAGGACTATTTCCTCTACCTGACGGCGCCGGACGACTGGATGCTGGGCGGCTACGAGTCGCAGATGAGCCTGTGGGGGCCGGGCGCGGGAAGGTTCTTCGCCGACAACAGCCTGGCTTTGCTGGCGGATATCGTGGCGGGCAAGACGCTGCCGACGTTCTGGCAGGGCTCGCCGTCGCTGTCGCCGCCGGTGCCGTTTGCGCCGCGGGTGATTGAGGCGCCGGCGGGCGCTGCGGCGATCCCGGTGCAGCCGCCGGCGGAGGTGTCGCGCACGCATGCACTTGATTTCGTTTTCGAAGGCCTGGATCCGGCGCTCGGTTCGCCGCAAGTCGTGCTGGGCCAGATGGGCTGCTTCAACCCGGTTGTGGCGGCGCCGGATGGTCATGGCGACTACGACAACCGGCGCAGCGAAATGCTGACGATTTACGAGCCGGATCCGCCGATTGCGCCGGAGCGCCTGGCCAAGCGCCACCACATGTGGCGCATCCGTTGGCAGGTGCCGGCGTCCCTCCCGCTCGGAAAGTACACGTTTTGCATTCATTTGCCGTCGCCGGCGGGTCAGGAGCTGCCTGGGATGCAAACCGGCGCGGTGCAAGTCCACGCCGCACCCGGCACCGCCATCACCGCAACCAAGACCGCCGGCAAGCTGCAGCTCAAGATGACCGTGCCGGGCCAACCGATCGTGCAGGACGACCCCTACACCTGGCCCAAGTCCGGCTGGCGCCTGCTGGATTACGCCGCCAAGCAAGGCGAGACCGCGCTGGTGCGCGCGCCGCTGCGCGTGACGTTCCAGGTCGCCGGCAAGCCGGTGGCGCTGGTGGCGGCGTTTTCCGAGGCGGATCAGGCCAACAGCGTCGTGCCGCCCGCGGGTTGGGCGGGCGATCCGGTGCAGGTCGAGATCGATGGCAGCGACGGCGTGGGGATGACGGTTCCGGTGCAGTGACGGCTACTTGCCGATCGGCTCGCAAGGCGTGCGCGGGTACAGCGCCTCGCCCTTGACGCGCGCCTCGATCGCCGCCATCGCCGCCAGCACCAGATCCTCGCGGAACGGCCGCGCCACCACCTGCACGCCGACCGGCAGGCCGTCGCTCTGCGCCTCGACCTCCGCGCAGCGTTTCTCCACCGTATCGGTCACTTGCGGCCGCTGCAGCTCGTCGTCGCGCACGCGCGTCACGGGCGCCACGCCCGCGGGGAAGTTCAGCATCACATAGCGGAACGAATACGACAGCGTCAGCGTCAGGTCGCCCGAGGAGCCGATCGGCATCGCCGGCAGCGCGTGCGGCGGGCAGAGCACGAGATCCAGCCCGGCGGCGTTCCAGGCGTCGAACTCCGCGCGGCGCATCACGGTTCGCTCAGCCGTCAGGCGCCACACCTCGTCGACCGGCTTGGGACCCAGCGAACGCAGGAGGCGCGCCATGCGCTCCTGCTTGCGCCCCGCCAGCACCGACGCCGCCAGCTTGCGCACCACCCCCGGCATCCGCGCCACGCGCATCGACGGCTTGATCTGGCGGCAGACCTCCTCGCCGGCCATCAGCTTTTCCATCGTCGCGCCGCCGTCGCTGCTGATCGTCCCCAGCCAGACATACAGCAGATCCTGCGCGCAAGGCGGCGTATACTCGACGATTGTCGCGCCGGCGTCGCGCAGCGCGTCCACGGCCATGCGCACCGCGCGCTGCACGCTGGCAGCCGGCGTCAGGTAGCCGTCGTCGAGGAAGAAGCCGACGCGCAGACCGCTGAGATCAATCGCTTCCGGCCGGCCGATGCCGAGCGGCGCCACCGCCGGATCCAGAGGACTCTGCCGCAGCGGATCCAGCGCTTGCATCACCAGCGCGATGTCCGCCGCCGAGCGCGCCAGCGGTCCCATCTGCGAGCGCACCATCTCCTGGCCGGGAATCGCGCCCTGCGAGCCGCGGTTGCTCCAGCGGTCGAGCGTGGGCTTCAAGCCGTAGATGCCGCAGAAATGCGCGGGGATGCGGATCGAGCCGCCGATGTCCGTGCCGATGCCGAGCGGGCTCTGGCCGGTCGCCACTGCCGCCGCCTCGCCGCCGCTGGAGCCGCCCGGGCTGCGCTCCAAGTTCCAGGGATTGCGCGTGATGCCCCAGATGGAATTCTCGGTCTCCACCGCCAGCAGCAGCTGCGGCACGTTCGTCTTGCCCAGCACGATCGCGCCGGCTTCGCGCAAAAGCTGCACCACCACGGCATCTTGCGCCGCCGGCTTGCCCTGCCGCGACTTGAGCCCCAGCGTCGAGTCCGTGCCCGCGATGTCGATGTTCTCCTTGATCGACACCGGCAAGCCGTGCAGCGGCCCCAGGTGCTCGCCCTTGGCGCGCGCCGCGTCCGCCTTGGCCGCCTCCGCCAGCGCGCGCTCGTCGAAGCGCTGGATGAAGGCACGCACCTGCGGGTCGACGTCGGCGCTGCGGGCCATCAAGGCCTGCACGACCTCGACCGAAGAGGTCTGGCGGGTGTTCAGGGCGGCGAGGAGTTCGGTCGCGGAAAGTTCGTGGATCTGCATGGCGGCGAGCATAGCCAAGCGCGGCGCAACTGCAACCTAGGCCAACTTCCCCTGGTGCCGCACGTCCTTGCCGCGCAGCACGAAGATCACCTGCTCGGCCAGGTTGGTGCCGTGATCGCCGATGCGCTCCAGGTACTTCGCCACCGCCTGCAGGTGGATGCCGCGCTCGACCGCGTTGGGATTCTCGCGGATGATGGCCAGCAACTCCCGGAAGATGCGGTGGTACAGGTCGTCGACCTCGTCGTCGCGCTTGATGACGCTCTCGGCCTTGGCCACGTCGCCTTCGATGAACGCGTCGATCGCATCGCGCACCATCGACGCCGCGATGCGCGCCATCGCCGGGATGTCCTCGTACGGTGCCAGCGGCGGCAAGGCCGCGAGATCAATCGCGCGCTCGCTGATGTTCACGGCCACGTCGCCGATGCGCTCGATGTCCGTCACCATCTTCAAAGCCAGCGTCACGAAGCGCAGGTCCGACGCCACCGGCTGCCGCTTGGCCAGGATGAGCATGCACAGCTCGTCGATGGCCAGCTCCGCGCGGTTCACGCTGCGATCCATGGCGATCGTCGCGCGCGCCAGCTCCGCGTTGCGCTCCACCAGCGCCTTGACCGAGTCGCCGATCATCTGCTCGACGCTCCCCACCATCGCCAGGATGCGGTCGCGCAGCAGCTGCAGCTCTTGTTCGTACGTCTTGTCCGTATGTTGCACAGGCATCGTTGCCTTTCCTCAGCCGAAACGGCCGGTGATGTAGTCCTCGGTCCGCTTCTCCGCCGGGCTCGTGAAGATCTGGTTGGTCGGTCCGTGCTCGATGATCTCGCCCATGTAGAAAAAGGCCGTGTAATCGCTCACCCGTGCAGCCTGCTGCATGTTGTGCGTCACGATCACCACCGTATACCTGCCTGCCATGTCGTGGATCAACTCTTCGATGCGCGTCGTGGCGATCGGGTCGAGCGCCGAGGCCGGCTCGTCCATCAGCAGCACCTCCGGCTCGACCGCCAGCGCGCGCGCGATGCACAGGCGCTGCTGCTGCCCGCCGGAGAGCGACAGGCCAGAAGCATCCAAGCGATCATGCACTTCGTCCCACAGCGCCGCGGCCTTGATCGCCGCCACGACGCGGTCCTCCAGCTCGCTGCCGCGCACGCCGAGCAGCTTGGGACCGAAAGCGACGTTCTCGCGGATCGACATCGGAAACGGCGTGGGCTTCTGGAACACCATGCCGACGCGGCTGCGCAGGGAGATGCCGTCGATCGCGCGCGAATCCAGGATGTTCACGCCGTCGAGCAGCACTTCGCCGGTGGCGCGGTGGCCGGGATAGAGGTCGAACATGCGGTTGTAGGTGCGGATGTGCGTCGACTTGCCGCAGCCGGACGGTCCGATGAGCGCGGTGATGCGGTTGCGGGCGATCTCGAGGTTGTTGGACCGCAGCGCCTGGCGCCCGTCGTAGAAGAAGTCGAGGTTCTGGACGCGGATCTTGGGCTCGTCGCCGTTCTGAAGCGCCATGGCTTACGACCTCTTTCTGCGCAGGGTGCGCGCTGCGATGGTCAAGGCGAGGACGGCCAGCGTGATGCACAAGGCCGCGGCCCAGGCGAGCTGTTGCCAGTCGCGGTAGGGGCTCATCGCATAGTTGAAGAGGGTGACGTTGAGGGTGCCGATGGGAGCGAGCGGGTCGAAGCTCCAGTACGGCGTGTTCAGCGACGTAAAGAGGAGCGGCGCGGTCTCGCCGCCGACGCGGGCGATGGCGAGCAGCACGCCAGTCAGGATGCCGGGCAGGGCGGCGCGCACCGAGACGCGCAAGACCATGATCCAAGGCGGACAACCGCAGGCCAGCGCGGCTTCGCGCAGCGTGACGGGGACGGCGCGCAGCATCTCTTCGGTGGTGCGCGTGACGATGGGCAGCATCAGCAAGGCCAGGGCGACGGCGCCGGCGAGCGCGGAGAACGACCCGAGCGGCGCGACCAGCAGGCCGTAGACAAAGACGCCGATGACGATGGAGGGGACGCCCATGAGCACGTCGGCGAGGAAGCGGACGGTGTGGGCGAGGCGGCTGCCCTGGCCGAATTCGGCGAGCCAGATGCCGGCGGCGATGCCGGTCGGGACGCCGAGCAGGAGCGCGGCGCCGGTCAGCAGCAGCGTGCCGGTGATGGCGTGCGCGAGGCCGCCGCCGGGAATGCCGGGCGGGTTGGGCAGTTCGGTGAGGAGCGCCCAGGACAGGGCGCCGCCGCCGCGCGCGATGAGCGTGCCGAGCACCCAGCACAGCGTGGCGACGGCAAAAGCCAAGGCGCCTGCCGCGGACAGCATCATGAAGCGATTGAACAACACGCGGCGCGTGCGGGCACGCAACGCGCGGGGGCTCGACGACAGGCTGGTGGCGGGCTGGGTCACGCGCCTCCTTGCGCCGACGTGCGGCCGACGAGCAGGCGGCCCAGCGCCAGGATGGCGAAGGTCATGGCGAACAGGACCAGGCCCAGGGCCATCAGCGCCGAGAGGTGCAGTTCGTCGGTCGCCTCCGTGAATTCATTGGCGAGCGTCGAGGCGATGGTGCCCGACGCCGCGAACAGCGAAGGGCTCAGGCGATGGCTGTTGCCGATGACGAAGGTCACGGCCATGGTCTCGCCGAGCGCGCGGCCCAGGCCGAGGATGACGGCGCCCACGAGGCCGATGCGGGTGTGGGGGAGGACGACCGCGCGCACGACCTCCCAGCGCGTGGCGCCCAGGCCGACGGCGGCCTCTTTCACCTGCGGCGGCACCATCGTGAACAAATCGCGCGCAATGGCGGCGATGTACGGCACGACCATCAGCGCCAGCACCAGCCCGGCGGTGAACATGCCGATGCCGGTGGGCGCTCCTTGGAAGAACGGCAGCCAGCCCAGGGTGTGCTGCAGGAACGGCTCGACGTGCTCGCTGAGGACGGGCGCGAGGACGAACAGGCCCCACATGCCGTAGATGATGGACGGAACCGCGGCCATCAGCTCGACGGCGAGGCTGGCGGGGCCGGCGAGCCAGCGCGGGGCGAGCTCGGTCAGGAAGACGGCGACACCGAGCGCGAGCGGAATCGCGAGGGCCAGCGCGAGGAAGGCGGAGATGAGCGTGCCGCACAGGGCGGTCCAGGCGCCGAACTCGCCGTGCGCGGCGTCCCATTGGGAGCGCCAGAGGAACGAAGGTCCCCAGCGCAGCAGCGCGGTCGTGGCGCCGGCTGCGAGCATGACGCCCACGGCGGCGACGACGGCCGGGATGGTGGCGGCGCTGAACCCGGTCGCCAAGCGGAACGCGCGGTCTGGCAATTGCTTGCGCTTCATTCGGCGGCTGCCGGCGCCGGCGGCCACACCGGCTTGCCACCCGCGGTGATCGCGGCGGTCCAGGTCTTCTCGACGATCTCGATGACGCCCGGCGGCATCGGCACATAGTGCAAGGAGCGCGCCGCATCGCCGCCGGTCTTGTAGGCATCGTCAAAGAACTTGAGCATCGCCACGGTCTTGGCCGGGTCGATCTGCTCCTTGTGCACCAGGATGAACGACGCGCCGGCGATCGGCCACGCCTCCGGACCCGCCGCGTTGGTCAGCACGACGCCCATGCCCGGCGTGCCGAGCCAGTCCGCCGTCGCCGCCGCCGCCTGCACGCTGGGGATGCTGGCGCTGACCGCGTGCCCGAGCGCGTTCACCATCTGCGCGACCGTCAAGGTGTTCTGGATGGCATAGGCCAGCTCGACATAGCCGATGGCGCCGTCGACGCGCTGCACGTACGCCGCCACGCCCTCGTTGCCCTTGCCGCCCACGCCCGTTGGCCAGGAGACCGACTTGTCATTGCCGACCTTCTGCTGCCATTCCGGCGAGATCTTCGCGAGGTAGTTGGTGAACAGCCACGTCGTCCCCGAGCCGTCCGCGCGGTACACCGGCGTCACCGCCGTGGTCGGCAGCGTCACGCCCGGGTTCAAGGCCGCGATCTTCGGGTCATTCCAGGTGGTGATCTTGCCCAGGTACAGGTCGGCCAGCGTCGGCCCGTCCAGCGTCAGCAGCCCTTGCAGCCCGTCCAGGTGCACGGCCGGGACCACGGCGCCCATGACCATGGGAAACTGGACCAGCCCGGCCTCTTGCAGCTCCTCGACCTTGAGCGGCGCATCGCTCGCGCCGAAGTCCACGGTCTTGGCCTTGATTTGCCGGATGCCGCCACCCGAGCCGATCGACTGGTAGTTCACCTCCAGCCCGGCCTTCTGGTGGTAGTCGTGGGCCCAGCGCGCGTAGATGGGGTAGGGGAACGTCGCGCCGGCGCCGAGGATGCCGTGCACCGGGCGGCTGGGCATGACGTTGTCGGTGGCGCGCGGCGCGGCGGCGCCGGGGCGCAGCGTGTGGCCGACGGGCTTGGATTTGCAGCCCAGGGCGAGCAAGCCCAGGGCGAGGCAGAGCGAGAGCTTGGCTGCGCGACGGCGGGAGATGCTTGTGTTCACGGGGACCTCCTGGTCGGGGCCGGGTCGTTGCGGGGGAGAGTGTGTGGGGGAAGTGTGACGCTTGGATGACAGGCGTGCAACTTTG
>CAIXAA010000515.1 GCA_903917305.1 uncultured Myxococcales bacterium
CCTTGGCGGCCAGCGCGGCGAGCAGCCAGAAGCACGCAAGCACGGGCGTCATATGGCGAAATCCGAGGTTCTGCCGCGTCGCGATCGCCGCTGCCAGGTAGAAGGCGGGCACCACGAACAGCGGCCGGGCCTGCCACACGCGGGCGCGCACGGGTGGCAGCGCGAGGGCGCAGAGGCTCAAAACCAGCAGCGCGATCGGGGTCTTGGCCAGCAGCAGGACTGGGAAGTAGAGCGCCGTCGGCGCCGTGTGCCACGTCCCCAGCAGCCAGACGCCGCGCGGCAGGGAGCGCTTGACCACCGACGCCTGGAAGCCCTGCCACACGTGGCCGAGCGCGACGTCCGGCGCGACGCCGTGCAGCGCGCCTTGCACGACAAACAGCAGCAGGAACAGGCCGATGCCGATCAGGGCCAGCGCCGTCGCTGCCAGCGCGCCCGCCTTGAGCCGCTGCGGCCACGTCTTCGCGTCGGGCAGCGGCAGGAGGTGGACGAGGAGCGCGGCGGGAATCAGCAGCAAGGCCGACCACTTCGCGGACAAGCCCAGGGTCAGCGCGAGGCCGGCCAGTGCCAGCATCCGCCAGCGCCCCGTCTCGCGGTGCCGCACCAGCGCGTAGCTGGCGAGCAGGAAGGCGAGGCCCAGACCGATGTCGGTCGTCACGAAGCGCGCAGGGGCCAGCCAGCCGGGATCCAGGCTGCCGATGGCCAGCGCGGTCAGCGCCACCTGCGCGCCGAAACGTTGGCGCAGGCCCCAGGCCAGCAGCGCCAAGGCCAGCGTCGCCAGGGCGAGGTTGACGCGGCGCGCGGGCAGCAGCGTGGACGGATCCTCGAGCACGGCGCGCTCGGCCTTGTGCGTCCCGAAAATCTGCAGGGAAATCGGTAAGGTCAGCAGCGCTGCGAGCGGGTATGGATGGTCTTGCGGATCGAAGGCGGGGCCGTGCTCGAGCCAGAGGAGGCCGTAGCCGACGTGCAGGCGTTCGTCCCAGACCGGCGATTGGCGGCGCATGCCGAGCTCGCCGCGCAAGGCGAACTGGCCGAGCAGCATGGCCGCCAGCAACAAGCCCAGGGCCTTGCGGCGGTCCGTGCCCATGTCAGCCAACGATGTGCAGGCTGTACAGGATCGCGAACGCGGCCGCCGCCAGGGACTCGCCGGCGATGGCGCCGGAGGCGAGCGGGACGATGAAGCGCTCCCCGGACTCCTTGCTGCGCTTCATCCACAGGGCGGCGATGACCGAACCGATGAAGAACGAGAGGGAGTTGGCGAAGGAGACGACGAACGCGAGGCCCAGGCCCATCGACGACGGGAGGAAGCGGCGCGACTTGGGGAAGAGGTTCTCCAAGATGGGCAGGATGATGCCGATGAACGCGCCGACCACGATGGCGTAGCGCGCCGACTCCGGGATGGTCTGGATGCCGGTGGAGAGCGCTTCGGCGACCGCGAACCACATGTTGGTGGCGGGCGGGTTGAAGGCTTCGAGCGCTTTCTTGTTGGGCACCATGAGGTACCACGCCGGCACGACGGCGAGGACGCCGAAGAACACGCCGAGGAACTGCGCGATGAACTGCTTGCGCGGGTTGGCGCCGAGGAGGTAGCCGCTCTTGAGATCCGTGAGGAGATCCGCGGAGCTGCCGGCGGCGCCTGCCGTGATGCCGGCCGTCATCAGGTTGATGGTCTTGTCGGCCGGCGAGAGCACGGCGTAGATGAACTGCGTGATCTTGCCCATGGCGCCGATGGGCGTCGTGTCGGTCTCGCCGGTGGCGCGGCAGGCGACGAGCGCCAGGACGAAGCTGAGCACGACTGAGAGCAAGCCGAGCCAGGGCGCGATGCCGAAGGAGATCCAGCACAAGGCCATCAGGCCGATCGTGACGGGGACGCCGCCGAGGAGCATCCAGCTGGCCGGGACCTCGATGCGGTCCATCGCTGCGTCTCCGGAGCTCTTGGTGGAGCCCAAGCCCGCGAACGCACGCACGATCGTGCGCCAGCCCAGGGCGAAGGACGTGAGGCCGGAGGTGACCATGAGGGCGGTGCCGAGCCAGAGGCTCCAGCGCGTGACCTTGATGGCGACGAGCGTGTTGCCGTCCATCGCGGCTTCCATGTGGCCGAAGAAGTGCTTGCCGGGCGAGGTCCAGTCCGTGAGGTGGAGCACCGCGGGCGTGAGGACCAGCCAGTTGACCAGCGCGCCGAACAGCATCGAGGCGGAGACGCGCAGTCCGACGATCATGCCGGCGGCGATGAGCAGGAGGCTGGGCTCGAAGCTCATGCCGAGCATGCTGGCGGTGATGGCCTGGCCGCGCACGGTGGTGACGGTGCCGGGCAACTTGATGGCATCCGGGATGTACTCGAAGGAGCGGGCCAGCCCGAGGACGCCGCCGGCGAACAGCGTGCCGAGCAGCGCGCGGGCCTTGTGCACGGCTTCCTCGCCTTTGGCGTAGAGGCTGCGCAAGGTCTCGGCGGCGGCGATGCCGGACGGGAACGGCAGTTGCTCGACGTTGATCATCTGGCGTTTCATGGGGATGGCGAGGAAGACGCCGAGGGCTGCGGTCAGAAAGACCCACGCGGTCACGGGGATCCAGCCCATGCGGTGCTCGTCGCCGCCGATGAGCAGGAGCGC
>CAIXAA010000516.1 GCA_903917305.1 uncultured Myxococcales bacterium
AGCGCCGATGGCCCAGAAGTCCGTGAGATCGTAAAGCCATCCGCCTTCGACGCCCGCCGATGCGCCGGGTGCTGCGACGCCACCCGCGACGCCGGCCGAGAACTCCTGCTCGCCGGCGGTGGCGAAAGCGGCGGCAGGCCAAAGGCAAGCAGCCAGGACGGTGGCAGCGAGGACGTGCCTCATGCGGCACCCGCGATGGCGGCCATGAACTCGGTTTCGCTCAGGATCTTGATGGGCTCACCGGCAGCTTGCAGCTTGCGCGCCTTGGCCAGCTTGGAAGACGCCTTGGGCGCGTCGAGCTCGTCCTGGGCGACGACCAGCCAGGTCGTCTCCTTGGTGACGGAATCCCCCGCGAGGCCACCGAGTTGCACGACGCGCTGCTGGGCATCGCGCCGGGTCATGTGCTGCAGCGCGCCGGTGAAGACGACGACGTGCCCAGCGAGCGGACCCTTGCCGGCGGCCGTGTCCGCTTCCTTCCTGACGACGCGCACTTGCCGCAAAAGCTTGTTGATCAGCGCAGTTCTCTGGTGCAGCCCGTCGACGATGCTCTGGCCGGTGATGGCGCCCAGGGAGTGCAGCTCCGCGATGTCCGTCGGCGCCAGCGCGCGGATCTCGTCCAGCGTCCAGCGCCGCGCCAGGATCTCGGCGGCGTGCTTGCCCAGCGAATCGATGCCCAAGGCCCGCAGAAACGCAGCCAAATCCACGGTCCGCGCCTTGTCGACTTCACGCAGGAGGTTGTCGATCAGCACCGGTCCAAAGCGCGGCAGCCCCGCGAGCTGGTCGGCGCTGAGCGTGTAGAGGTCGGCGACGTCGCTCACGAGCCCGCGCTCCAGCAGGACATCGATGACCTTCTCGCCAAAGCCTTCCAGCTCCAATGTCGCGCAATAATGTAGGATTTCCCGATGCCGCGAGGCCATGCATTCCGCGGGACGCTCGCACATCAGGATCTGCGTCGTCACCACGCCGTCGGCCAGCTTGCGCGTCGTCTCGACGATGCGCGTCGGTGCGCCGCAACCGGGACACTGCTCGGGCGGCGCCACCAGCTCCGTGCCGCCGCCGTGCGTCGTCTCCAGGTGCGGGATCACGCCGCCGCGGCGCACGAGCTCGACCGCGTCGCCGAGCTTGAGCCCCAACCGCTTCAAGTTCGACAGGTTGTGCAGCGTCGCCCGCGTCACCGTCGCGCCGGACAGCTGCACGGGCTCCACGATCGCCACCGGCGTGATGGTGCCGGTGCGCGACACGCTCCACTCGACGGCACGCAGCGTCGTCATGCCCGCATCCGCCGCGAACTTGTACGCCACCGCGCCGCGCGGATGGTGCGAGGTCATGCCCAGGCGCTGCTGCGTCGCCACGTCGTCGAACTTGAACACGACGCCGTCGACCTCGACGTCCAGGCTGTCGCGCTCCACGGCAAAGGCATCGAAGGTGCGCTGCGCGTCGTCGGCACGGCAGGCGCGAAACGGCGAATGCCCGGATCGTGTCCAGGCTCGCCCGCTCTGGCGCGGCGACACGCACGCGACCCTCGGGGGGTAGGACACTCAGGTGCATGTTCTTGATGTCCTTGCGGACGATTTCGACGTCGAGGCCGCCGAGCT
>CAIXAA010000517.1 GCA_903917305.1 uncultured Myxococcales bacterium
CAACTGGATCTCGCGCAGCAATGGCTCGGCCGGCTGCACGATCTGGCGGTCAAGAACCTGCAGGCGGATTGGCAGGCGGCGGGCGGCGAGCGCAGCGCTTGGGGGCTGGCCCTGACGCAGTTGGACGATGGCCCGGCCTTCGCGATGCAGCCTGCGTTCGCGGGGTTGCCGGAGAATCCGACGCCGCGCCAGGTGGAGGAGGCGCTGCTGCCGGTGTTCGAGCGCTGCACCGCCAACCGCGCGCCGCTGGCGCCGACAGGCAGCCCGGGTTCGGACGCGGTCGCGGTGGAGATCGTGAGGGCGGTGCGCTGCCTCGATGCCCTGGCGCGCCGCACGCGGCAACCGGATCTGCTGCCGTTCTTCGTGCGCTACCTGCCCGCGGCGCGCCTGGTCGATACGGAGATCCTGAGTCAAGTTCCCAACCTGCAGCGCGATGTGGCCCAGCTCCTCGGCCAATGGGCGACAGAGACGCGATCGCACACGGGACGCTGCCTTGCGGATCACCCGCAAGAGGAGCTGGAGGCCGTGTTCGCGTCGACGCCGTTGCCGCAGCTGCCGCGCGGATACTGACGAATTCAGCGAATAAATCGACAGCCCAGGCGTTGAATGCGGCACAGCTCGGCGCGTGACGCGCCGCAGCCCCGCACCGATGCCGCGCAAGGAGGCAGGATGCTTCGGATCGTCTTGCCTCTCTGCCTGACGCTGGCCGCGTGCGGTGCCCAGACCGTGCCCCTGTTGCAGGCGCCGTCGCAGCAGCAGGTCGTGCCGCGCTCCGGGCTGCCGCTGGAGGTCCACACCTCGTCGATGCGCGGCCAGGATCCGGCCGTGCACGGAAGTTCCTTTGTGTTCAGCGATGTGGAGCAGGCGATCGGCCGCGCGGTCACCGCGGCGACGGCGCCTTGGGCTGAAGCGCACCGCGGTGGACGCGCCGGCGGCTGGCAGCTCCTGGTCGAGTTCATCCGCAGCCAGAGCCGCGTCGAAGATGGCCGCCTGCACGTCGAGTTCGGCGTGCGTGCGACGTTGTACGGCGTGGTCGGCCGGGTCTATCTAGGTCAGACGCAAGCGAATTGTCACAGCTCCGGCGCGGCGACGGACGCCAATGCCGCGGGCGAGCTGGCCTGGCAGTGCATCACCGGGCTTGGCCACGATCTGGCGGGTTGGCTGCAAGGGCTGCCGATCGAGGAGAAGTAGACGATGAAGAAGCTCTTGATTTGTGTGCTTTTTGCCGCGACTGCCTGTGGCGCGACCATCGAGCCCGGCCACCGCGGCCTGTTGTTCAATCCGCGCTCCGGCGGTCTGCAGCACGAGGTCCTGCCGCCGGGGCGCGTCTACACGGGATTCTTCGGTCGTCTCGAGGACTTCGACGTGACGTACTCCACCCGCAAGGAGGAGATCACGACGACGTCGGCCGAAGGCCTGCGCCTCGATCTGCGCATCTCGCTGATCTTCCGTCCTGTGATCGCGGAGTTGTATGAGCTGGATACCGAGATCGGGCCGAGCTACTACGAAGAGGTCGTCGGGCCGGAGTTCCGCAGCGCGGCGCGCGGCGTGTTCATGCGCCACAGCTACCTGGACCTGCAAAAGCAGAATGAAGCCGTGGAGAACGAGATCGAGACGGATCTGCGGCGGCGCATCAGCGGCAAGCACATCGAGGTGTCGTCGGTGACGCTGGAGAGCCTCTCCTACGCGCCGGAGATCTCGCGGGCGGTGCAGGAGAAGCTGGTCGGTGAGCAGGACACAGCGCGCCAGAAGGTGATCCTCGACAACGAGGCACTGCGCCGCAAGCTCGAGCTGGAGCACGAAGCCGAACGCGAGCGCATGAAGGCCGAGGCGGACTTGCGGGAGGCGGAGCGGCAAGTGGGCGTCGCCAAAGCGCAGGCAGAACTGGGCAGGATCAAGGCAGAATCCGAGGCGATCATCCGCGTGACCAAGGCCAAGGCCGATGCGGAGGCCAAGCGCGCGGAGGCTGGTGCGCTCACGCCGCTGGTCGTGATGATGCGGGCGTACGAAGCGCTGGCAGAGCTGGGCAAGAGCGGCGCGACCATCTACCTGGGCGATTTCTCGCACGTTCCGGCGTTCCTGTTCCCCAAGAACAGCGCGTTCATGCCGGCGTTCGACCCCAAGGGCGCGCCGCAGAAGAAGTAGGCGGATTCCCTAGAAGCAGGCACCCAGGTTGTCCGGCGCCGACTTCGGCGGATCGCCGATGCTCAAGCTGCCGCAGGTCTTGGTCGTGCACTTGGGCGCGCCGCCGTCCGCGCCGCACTTCTGCAGGCAGTGCTTCGTGGTGCCGGTGGCGTCGTCGATGCAGACGCCGTCCGCCTTGCACAGCGCCGAAGGTGCGGTGCAGTCGCCGCCGACGGCGATCGTGCCGGCGGTGACGCATGCCTTGTCGGTGGCGAAGGGCACGCACATCAAGCCGGTCGGGCAGCCGTTGGTCAGCAGGTTGCAGCCGTCGCCGCCGATGCAGGCGCCCAGGTTGTACCCGATCGGACCGCTTGCGGAGACCAGCTCGACGCAGGTGGCGCCGGCAGCGCTGCAGGCGACGACCGGTGGGCTGCCCTTGGCGTCGCAGACCGGGCGGCAGGCGCTGTCGACGCACAACATGCCTTTGGCGCAATCCGCCAGGTACTTGCACCCCGCGCCCTTGGTCAGCGTGCCGGGGGCGGCGCAGGCGAGCACGCCCTTGGAGTTCACGTAGCACTGTTCGTTTGCCTTGCAACTCGCCGATGTCAAAGGATTGCACACGCTCGGGCACGCACCGCAGTCGGCCGGGCAGGAGGTGCACGTCTCGACGCCACCGGTGCAAGTGCCGTCGCCGCAGCTCGGGGCGACGTCCTTGGCGGCGGGCACATCCGGCGCCACGACGATGTCGGGCTGCTGCGGCACATCCAGCTCCTGCGCCACGTCCGGCTCAGCGGGCACGTCCGGCGTTTGCACCGCAAGATCCTGAGGCTGCACGATATCTTGCACCACCGGCACGTCGGGCGGGTTCCCTTGCGCGTCCTTGGGTTGCGCCGCCACGTCCTTGGCCGGCGCCACGATGTCCTTGCCGAAACTCGGCATGATCACATCTTTTTGCACGGCGACATCGGCCAGGCCGTCGCCGCCGGATCCCGTCGTCGTGCCGCAAGCGCCGACCAGCGCGAGCATCCAGAGGAACGGCAGCGTCTTGCGGGAGAACTCGAATGCGGCGGACATGGCAAACCCTCCAAGGAGTCAGGCGAACACCGTAGAAGGAAAGCCTCAGAAGCTCAAGCCTCCGCGACGGGCGGCACCGGCGGCGGGTAGCGGCGCGGCGCCTGACCACCCGGCGGCCATTCCAGCAGTTCCGCTTCGCGTTCCTGGCCTTCGGCCGGACGGCGGATCCAGACGAAGGTCTGCGTGCCGATGCGCCGCGTGCACTCCGGATCGGCAAAAGCCGGCGACCAGCAGCCGCCGTTGATGTAGCGAACCGGCCCGACGTCGCGCACTTCCGGCCCGTGCGTGTGCCCGAAGACCACGTGGTTGGCGCCGGTGATGCGGTGGATGAGGTCGGCGCGGCGCACGCTCAGCAGCGGCCGCACGAACACGCCGGAGCGAACCTTGCGCGAATACGTGAGAAACGCCGGCATCGCGATGCCAATCGGCACGAACACCCACAGCGGGCTGGCCGGCAGCACGATGTTGACCATCAGCACGATCTGCCAGGCGAAGTAGAGCAGCCCGAGCAGGAGCAGGCCGCGGTCGAGCCACAGCTCCCGCAGGATCATCAGCGGCCGCGTGCAGGCCGATGGCACTTGCAAGGCATGGAGTTTGCGAACGATGGGCGGCGTTGCCTGCGCGCGGTCGGCGATGTCCTGCACCTTGTCTTCGACCAGCAGCGGATCCTGCATCGCCGGCCGCCAGAAGTCGCGCAGGCTGATGAGCAGCGTGACCATGGCACCCCAGAACCAAGTCCACAAAAGAAGTGGCTGGGTTCGCAGCATATACTTGAAGAAGAACTTCATGTATTGCATGGCGGACATGATGTAGTTGCTGCTGGCGTGCGGGTTGAAATAACCCATGCCGTTCAGCATGTAACGCTGCGCTTGGTCACCAAAAGGAATACGAACACGCGGCCGACGCCCGACAGAGATGAGGGGATCGATCGGATTCTGGATCACGCAGTAGGGATCGTACTGGTTGCCGTGGCTGATGTACGTGTCGCCGCTGCTCAGGTAGAACCAGTTGCAGAACACGAGCTTGTCATTCGATTGGGCATCCACGCCGCAGGCTTCGCGGATGCAGCGCTGGACTTCCGGCCAGTGCACCTCCGCGTCGTGGTTGCCGACGATGAACACGACGCGGTGGCCGTGGCCGAGGAAGCTGCGCAGCGCGCCGAACCAGTCGGGATGATCCGCAATGATGCAGCGCATCTTGAAGACGGACATCCACTGCTCGCTCTGCAGACCGCGCAGGCGCGCCAGCCAATCGACCTCGCTCTCCGGTTTGGGCGGCAGCTGGGTGATGCTGTCGAAGTCGAAGATGTCGCCGTTGAGGATGAGTTCGACGGGGCCCTTCGCGTGCTGCTCCGCGTAGGCGCACAGGCGCGCGAAGTCGGCATCAATGAAAAATTCCGGGCGCTTGTACGCCTTCCACAACGGCCGGTGCGGATCGGCCGCCTCGC
>CAIXAA010000518.1 GCA_903917305.1 uncultured Myxococcales bacterium
AACCGGAACCCGAACCGGAGCCGGAACCGGTCACTGATGGACGCAGGCGGCAGCCATCCGGTTCATCAATGCCGCGACCGTTCCCGCAATTCCCTACAGCAGCCGCGACCAGTCCTTGCGCTCGAGCGTCCACACCGGCACGCCGCAATAGCGGTCACCTTCCGGACAATACGGGCGAATGCCCGCCGCCGCCCTCACGCCGCACGGCGCCAGCAGGTGCTGACCGATGAGCGGTTCGACCGCCGCGATGGCCTCGGCCTCGTCCAGGCTCGCCTGCCAGATCTCCTCCTGCGCATTGAAACACAACCGCATCATGTGCTTGTGCCGCAAGGCGGACAGATCGGACGTCTCGGTGAACCGCAAGGACACGGCGTTGGGCAGCAGGTACGCGCGCCACTCCGCCGGCACGCCCAGCGCGCGCAAGGCCTCGATCGCCTGCCAGGTTCGCGCCATCGAGTCGTGGTAGCGCTGCGCCACCGCGCCACCGGCGTGTGCAACCAGGCGCGGCACCACGTAATCCGGCTCCTGGCTCAAGTACGCCAGCAGGGTCGGGCGCGAAGCCGGCGTCATGCGGTGGCGCTGGTCCTGGCTGTCCGCGGCATGGCTGATGCGCTTCTTGAAGGCGTAGTGCGCCGCGTGCAGCGTGCGGCCCAGCTTGGAAACCGTCGTCGTATTGAGCGCTTCGCCCAGCAGCGCGTTCTGCCGCGGATCCAGCGCGCGCTCGATCGCCGCCGCATCCGGCAGCGCCGAGCGCGGCAGCCCCAGCACTTCGCGCACCGCGTCGGCGACGCGACGCTGGTTGTCGCCGAAGCGATCCACCAGGATCGACGTCTTGCCGCAAAGTTCCGCATCGAACTCGGCGACTTGGGCTTGCTGCAGCGCAGCATCCTCGCGCGCCAGATCGCGGGCCAAGGGCAGGGCGCTCGGCGGCAAGGGCTCGACATCCAAGCGCCTCAGCAGCGGATCGTGCTGGAACACCGCGTCGCACATCGCATCGACGACCAGCCGCGCTTCGGCCGGCGTGTCCGGCTCCTGGCAAAGACGGCGATAGCGCAGCAAAGTCAGCACGCTGACGGTGTGCACCAGGTAGGTGTGCGTCGCCACGGGCAGGACGTAGCGGGCGACCTCCTGCGCGCGTTTGTGCACCGCGGCATTCCATTTGTGCGGCTGCTTGCTGCGGGCGCGAAACAGGCCGAAATACGCTTCTGCGGCAATGGGTTCCAGCAGATCGATCAGCGCGCGGTAGTCCGCCATCTGCTCGGCCACCGCGCGCTGGTAGACCGCCAGCGCCTGCGGCGGCAGCGTCGGCACGGCGACCCGGCCGGGAGCCACTTCCACATAGCGCTGGCTGACTTGCTCGCTGTTGTAGAACGGATGGGCGTGCAGGAAGCTCCAGACGAACTGGCGCGACACGCGGTCCAGGCCGAACTGCACGTGGCCGTGCTGCAGCGTCGTGTGGTGGCCCGCCTTCCAGGTGCTGTCGGCGATGCGATCGCGCAGGGCGACGCGCTGCGCCTGCTTGTCCGGATCCAAGCCCACGCCCGAGACATCGTCCACGGAGACGCTGCCTTTGCCGCTGTAGCAGGTGCGCGCGGCGGCGATGGCGTGCTCGTACGGCCGTTCGAAGGCGGCGAGCAGCGTGACCTGCGGTGCGGCGGACACGAAGACGGAATCAGCCATCGTTTTCGGGAGTCTCCGACTGGGATGCGGCCGGTTGTAGCGCATCTGCCGGCGCCTGCCCAGCGCCGATGCCGAGGAGCTGCACCTCGTCCGGCCGCAGCATCCGCACCTCGCCCGGCGGCAGCGCCGGGTCGAGCCACAGCGCGCCGATGCGCTCCCGGTGCAGCGAGACGACCGTGCTGCCGCAAGCCGTGATCATGCGCTTGACCTGGTGGAAGCGGCCTTCGCGCAGCAGGACGCGGACTTGCAGCGGCCCCAGGCGCTCCAGCCCGGCCGGCTTGCACAGCGTGCCGTCCTCCAGCGTGAGTCCAGCCAGGAAGCGCGCCTCCGCATCCGGCTGCAATTCACAATCCAGTTCAGCCAGATACGCCTTCTCCACGTGCCGGCGCGGGTGCGTCAGCGCGTGGTTCAGCCCGCCGTCGGTCGTCAGCAGCAGCAGGCCGGTCGTGTCCTTGTCGAGGCGGCCGATCGGCGCCAAGTCGCGGTGGCGCAGATCCGCGGGAACCAGTTCCATCACCGTGGGTTGCCGGCCCTGCTCGGTCGTCGTGATGACGCCGACGGGCTTGTGCATCATCAGCAGCAGGTGCCCCGGTTCGCGCACCGCCACGCCGCGCACCGTCACCGCGTCGCGGCCGGGCACCACCTGCTCGGCCGGATCGCGCACCACGGCTCCCGCCACGGTGACCTGCCCGCCGCGGATGAGGGGCGTCGCGTGGCTGCGCGGCATGCCTGTACTTTGGCTGACGTAGCGATCAAGGCGCATCTTGGACAGTCTCCCGCTGCGGTTGGCGGCTCTGCCACGCGACGCCGGCGCCGGAGGCCACGATGAGCGCACCACCGAGAAAGGTAGCGGGCGTGGGCGGTTCGCGAAACAGCCACGCGCTGATCGCCACGGCAAAGACGGGCGTCAGGTACGAATAGACGCTGGCTTCCGAGGCGTCGAGCAGGCGATAGCCCATGGTCATCAACACTTGCGCGGCGCTGGCCAGGACGCCGGTGGCCAGCAGCAACAGCCATTCGTGGCGATCGGGCCAGACCCAGGCGCTGTCCCACAGCAGCAGGGAGCCGACCGTCGAGATGCCGGCCAGGCACCACACGACAATCAGCGAGCGATTGCGGCGGGTTGCCACCTTGAGCGACACGAGCGCCACTGCCGCTGCCACGGCCGACGCCGCACCCACGAGCGCGCCACGGGTTTCCAGAACGCCCGTGCGGTGTTGCACCAGCAGCCAAACGCCGACCATCGATGTCGCCATGCCGATGATCTTGGCCGAGGTCATGCGCTCGCCCAGCAGCCACACCGCACCGATCGACGTCAGCACCGGCGAGGCGTTGTTGAGCAGCACCGCATCGCCGAGCGGGATGTAGCGAAGCGCGTAGAAGTACGCCGCAATGGCCACGAAGCCGGAGACCGAGCGGATGCCCAGCATCGGGATGTCTTGGAACTCCAAGGGCATCTTCGCCGCGCGGCGCATCAGCTCGACGACGAGCCAGCTGACCGCGGAGCGCGCCGCCACGAGCTCGAAGGTCGGCACCGACGGGCTCGCCAGCTTGGCCATGGCGCCCATGCCCGCGAACAGCAGACCGCCGACGGCCATGAGCGCGACGCCGCGACCGCGCTGCGAGGGATTGTCGGGAAAGGCAGGCGGCACGATGGACCTTGGCGCGCGGGAACGCGGGCGAGCCGGAGCATCTGCGATGGAGCGGGACGCTGCAAGCGCGGCCGACCCCTACCGCCGAGGACGGATTCGTGCGAAACCACCGGCCGGAGGACACCGCCATGTCAGAAGAAGCACAGCCGATCGAGCTCACGGAGCCACCGAGCGAGATTCCGGACGAGCTGGCGGCGACGGAAGACCTGCCCGCCCTGGAGCTGGATCTGCCTGCCTTCGCCGCGCGCAGCGACGATTTCGCGGCGTACGGTACGGCGCGCAACTGGATCGGCGGGCACTGGTGCGACACGTCGACGGGCATCGCCCTCGATGTCGACAATCCCAGGCATGCCAAGCCGTTGGGCGAAGTCGTCATGTCCGATGCGGCGGATGTGGCGATCGCGGTGGCCGTGGCCCAAGGTGCGCAGGCCGCGTGGCAGGCGCTGCCGAAGGTGGAACGCTGCGCGATCTTGAACCGGTGGGCGCAGCTCATCCGGCGCGATCGTGAGGAGCTGGGCTGGCTTGTGGCGCACGAGAGCGGCAAGACGGTGCTGGAGGCGCGCGCCGAGGTCGATCTCGGCGTGCAATGGCTGACCTACGCGGCGGCCCAGGCGCTGGTCGACGTCGGCCGCCACCACGATCCAGGTGTCGGCATGCTGGCGGAGACGACCGAGCAGCCGCTGGGCGTCGTCGCCGGTGTCACGCCGTTCGCGCTGCCGGTGCTCGGGCCGTTGTGGCTCGTGCCGCAAGCGATTGCATCAGGTAACACATTCATCCTCAAGCCCTCGGAACAGACGCCGTTTTCGCCGACGCGGCTGGCGATGCTGGCGCGGGAAG
>CAIXAA010000519.1 GCA_903917305.1 uncultured Myxococcales bacterium
CCTTGAGCTCGCAGAAGCCCTGCAAATACATGGCGGCATCGGCGAACTTGTACTTCGGCCAGCGCTTCTCCAGCACGATGCCTTCGAGCTTGCCGGACAGCGGCATCATCGCCGTGCCTTCGGGAACCCAGTGCAAATACTTGTAGATCGCCACCGAGCGCGAGAAGTCGCGCTCTGTGTCCACCGGCGGATCGAGGATCTTGCCGCGGTTGTACAGGTCCATCTGCTTCTGGAAGTCGGACTGCGCGCGATCGTCCGAGGCGATGGTGTCCTCGTAGTACAACTCCGCCAAACGAAACAGGGTATCCGGCGTGTACTGGTCGTGGTCCTGGTGGCGGCGGATGAAGGACTCCAGCCGGGCAATCGCCTCGCGCCGCAGGTCGAACTGCGCCTGGTCCAGCGCGTCGATCTGGCCCTTGTAGCCGGCGTTGATCGCCTTCTCGCGCTGGCCAATCTCGCGCGTGATGAACTCTTTGACTTCGTTCTGGTATTCGCGCGCCGCGAGCTTGTAGGCCTCGAACGACGCCTGGAACGCCTTGCGCTCGCTCTTGAGCTCCACCGGATCGTCGACCCGCTCGCCGCGCACGGCGTACTTCGGCATCCAGCGCACTTGCTGCACCGCGAACGCCGTGGAAGCGCTCAGGAACAGCCCGATCGCCAGCGAGAAGATGCCGAAGCGGCGAAGGCGCATCACTCGGCCTCCCCGTCGGCCGGCTCAGCCGTCAAGCTGTCGCGCACGTCGCCGAGCGTGCGGATCTTCTGGGCGCGCTCGTCCTGCAAGGCGCGGATCGCAGAGCTCTTCTCTTGCTTGCGCTGCCACGCCACGTCGACCAGGCCGAGGTCGGCTTCCAGCAGGATGTCGGCCAGGCGCTTCTCGGCGGCGCGGATGAGGCCGTAGCCCACGTCGCGGGCCATGCCGCGCGAGTCCTCTTCGTAGGCGCGCACGGTCACCTGGTATTCCGCGATGTTGCGCTTCTCCTGGCTGAGCACGCCGGCGATGACCGCCACGCGCTCGCCCGCGCGACCGGCGATGACCTGCAGGATGCCCATCATCTGAACGCCCATCGATTCGATGGTGTTGCGCGCCATGCCCAGCCGCGACACGTCGTCCTGGTGGCCGCCCGAGCGCTCCAGCACGGACTGGTACATCGACTGCTCGACGCGCTGCGCCGCCAGCAACGCCGCGCGCACCGTCGCTTCGTCGTTCGAGACCTTGTCGCCCGCGCCGACGCCCTGCGCGTACACCTCGGTGTCCTGCGAGAGTTCCTCGATGGCGCGGTAGGTGCGGCGCAACTCGTCCTTTTCGTTCTGCAAAGCCGCGCGAATCTCCGCCTCGTGCTCCTTGGTCAGCGCGATGCCCTGCTCGCCGTAGATGCGCTCGTTGAGCATCTTTTCGACCGCCAGGACCTGGTCCTTCACCGTCGCCAGCTGGCTCTTCAAGATGCCGACGTCCGCCGCCAGGTTCTGGTAGCCGGAGTCGACGCGGTTCTGGCGCAGCACGTAATCGCCTTTGGTCGCGGGCACCTTGGAGAAGGCGACCTCCCATTTCTTGCGGTTGGCCTCCAGCGCGTCGGCGCGCACGCGCTCCTCCGGGTTCATGACCGGGACGGCAAAGCCGCGCAGCAGCTCGACAATCCGGCGACCGATGTCCACCGTGCGGTTCTGGTTCTCGATGACGCGCAGCCAGCCGTCCTTGAGTTCCGGGAACATGTCGAGGCGGCTGGTCTCTTTGAGCGCCGCGTCGATCGTGCC
>CAIXAA010000520.1 GCA_903917305.1 uncultured Myxococcales bacterium
CAGTCCCAGCGCTCGCCCTTGAGCAGCCCGGCGCCGAGCACGATTTGCGTGTCATTCGGAGCGGAGATCTGCAGATCGCCCGCGGCTTCAAACTCCGCGCCGCGCCAGACCGCAGGCAATCTGCGTCCTTGGCCATCTGCGAGCAGCACGCGCGCGCCCTGGCCCAGCCGCAGCACGCGTTCGAGGCGGTGTTGGGTCGAGGCGGCCACCGGCACGCGATCCGCGCCCGGCTGCGGCAGATCGTGCCACAGCTGCCTCACGGGCGGCGCCACCAGAGCGAGGCCCACTCGCCGTCCTGGCTGGTGCGCACGAGCTGCAGGCCGGTGGCGGCAAAGGCGGCGGCGACGTCGTCGACTTCGCGCAGCAGGATGCCCGACAGCACGAGCGAGCCGCCCGGCGCGGTCGCGGCGACCAGGCGATCCTTCAAGGAAAGCAAGACGCTGGAGATGATGTTCGCGACGACGAGGCCAAACGGAGCGCCAGGGACGGTGCCGGGATCCTCGGCGAGGACGAGCTCGATGCGATCGCTCAAGTGGTTGATCTGCAAGTTGTCGCCCGCGCTGTCGACCGCATCTTCGTCAATCTCGGTGCCGATCGCATGGCCCACGCCGAGCATGACCGCGAGGATGCACAGGATTGCGCTGCCGGTGCCGACGTCGAGCATGGTGATGCTGCTGAGATCCAAGCCGTTTTCGCGGCTCGTGTCGGCCCAGTCCTCCACGGTGCACAGGGCCAGGCGCGTGGTCTCGTGCGTGCCGGTGCCGAACGCGAGGCCCGGGTCGATGGCGATGCGCACGACGCCGGGGACGTCGGGACCTTGCATCCAGCTCGGCTCGATGCGGATGCGGCGGCCGGCGGTGAACGGGCGAAAGTGCTGTTTCCAGACGCGGTTCCAGTCTTCGCGGGCGACGTCGCGGCAGGCGATCTCGGCTGCGATGCCCAGCCTTTGCAGCTCGGCGCGCAGCGACTCGAGCGCGCCGTCGACCTCCATCGGCGCGACGTACAGCGAAATGCGGCACAGCTCTGGCGCCAGATCGCGGGCGCCCAGGCAGCCGGCATCTTCGGTCAGCATGCCGGAGGGCGAGAGCAGCCAGAGCAGCGGCTCCAGGTCCTGCAGCGCGGCGGCGGGCACGACGGTTCGCAATTCTACGGCATCGACGACAGGTGCATCGCTCACGTGACCGGCTCCATCTGCACGAGCAACGCGCCGGCTTCCACGGCGGCGCCTTCTTGCACTTCAATCGCCGCCACGCGACCGCCGCCCGGCGCACGCACGTCGTTCTCCATCTTCATCGCTTCGAGCACCGCCACGACGGCGCCTTCCGGCAGGATGTCGCCAACTTTCACGGGGATGCGCACGACGCGCCCCGGCATCGACGCCGTGATGCGCCCGCCCGAACCGCCGCGCTTGCCGGCACCGCCGTGCAAGTACTGTTCGCGGGCATCCAGGACTTCGAAGGTGCGCTGCGCCGAGCCCTCTACAACCACGAGGCCTTGGCGGCTCTCGAAGGTTCGGTAAAGACGCTGCAATCCTTCGCCCTGCAGCGCCAGCCGCCCGTCCGGCAGGCGCGTCAGCGTCAGCGTCGCCTCGCGCTCGCCGATCCGCACGCGCACGCGCGAGCCGTCGTCTTCCAGGACCGTGACGTTGTGTTGCGCTTCGCCGCGCTTGACCACGTACTCGCTCGCCATGCTGCCTCGGGCGCGGAACTTGCGCGCAAGCTGCAAAGAAACCTAACGGTGGCGCAACCCTGCGCGCCGCGCCGCCTGCGTCCACGCCGACTCCGTCGCGACCTGCGCCGGCCGCGCCTGCTGCCGCCGCCGATGGTGCGTCAACGCCGCAACCACCGCTGCCCACTCGTCGTCCGGCGGATCGGCTTCCAGGGACGGCAACGTGGCCACGAGCCCCGTGTCGTAGCGGCCCGCGCCAAAGCGCTCGCACGCCAGTACCTGCTGCAAATGTTCGATATTGTGAGCGATCCCGGCGATCTCGAACGCGCAGAGCGCCGCCTGCATCCGGCCGATCGTGCGCGGCCGATCTTCGGCCCACGCGCTCAGCTTGGCAATCATCGGATCGTAGTGGTTCGAGACCACATCGCCTTCGCGCACGCCGTCGTCGACGCGCATGCCCGGGCCCTGCGGCGGCCGGTACACTTCGAGCGGGCCCGGCGAGGGCAGGAAGTTGCGCGCCGGATCCTCTGCGTAGATGCGGCATTCGATGGCATGACCGCGCTGGCGCACCTGCTCCTGCGTCACCGACAGCGGCTGCCCGAGCGCCACGCGCAGCTGCTCAACCACGAGATCGACGCCCGTCACCAGCTCGGTCACCGGGTGCTCGACCTGCAGGCGCGTGTTCATCTCGAGGAAGTAGAAATTCTCCTCGCTGTCGACCAGGAACTCAATCGTTCCTGCGCCTTCATAGCCCACGGCCTTGGCCGCCTGCACGGCGACCGCGCCCATCGCCAGGCGCGTCTTGTCGCTCAGGTTGGCGGCCGGCGACTCCTCGATGATCTTCTGGTTGCGCCGCTGCACGGAGCATTCGCGATCAAAGAGGTGGATCGTGTGCCCATGGCGGTCGGCCAGCACCTGGATCTCGATGTGGCGCGGCTGCAGGATCGCCTTCTCGATGTAGACCGTGGCGTCGCTGAAATAGGCGCCGGCCTCGCGCTGCGCGCCTTCGAGCGCGGCGGGCAGATCCGCGGCCGTGTGCACGAGCCGGATGCCCTTGCCGCCGCCGCCGGACGCGGCCTTGAGCATGATCGGAAAGCCGATCTTCGCCGCGACGCGCAGCGCCTCGTCGGCGCCGTGCACGGGACCGTCGGAGCCTGGCACCACCGGCACGCCCGCAGCCCGCATCGCGTCCCGCGCCGTGGTCTTGACGCCCATGGCGCGCATGGCGCTGGCAGGCGGGCCAATGAAGGTGACGCCGGCAGCGTCGCACTCATCGCGGAATGTCGCGTTTTCGCTCAGAAAGCCGTAGCCAGGGTGGATCAGCGTGGCGCCGGTCTGGCGCGCTGCTTCCAGGATGCGTTCACCGCGCAGGTACGACTGCGCAGACGCCGGCGGCCCCACATGGACGGCCTCGTCGGCCAGCCAACGGTGCTGCGCGTTCGCATCGGCATCGGAGTAGACAGCGACGGTCGGCAGGCCCAGCTCGCGGCAGGCGCGAATGACCCGGCAGGCGATCTCGCCGCGGTTTGCGATCAGGACCTTGTGCAAGACGACACCTCAGCCTGCGCCAGGGAGCGAGAGCGGGCCGGTATGGTGCGAGGAAGGGGGGCTGGTGTCAACGAGGACGATGCAGCGGCCCTGGTTGAAAACCAAGCGCGAACCTCCTACCTTGCTGCCCCCCGAGCCGCCGGACGTGCCAGGACTGCCATGACGCCCCTTTTGCCCTCCCTGCCTTTGCTTTTCGCGACGACCGCGCCTGATGCCGTCGTCGATCCCACTGGCGCCCTCGTCGCCGTCGCCGTGCTGGCGGTGGTTGGCGTGGCGGCGTTCCTGCTGCTGCGCGCCAAGCCCAAGCAGCGCGCGCCGCTCGCCGAGGAGAAACCCGAGTCGGCACGCGAAGCTGCCGAACCGGACGCCGAAGCCAAGGCTGCCGCGAAAGCCTTGCGTCGCGCCGCGCGCGGTGGCGTCAAGGTCGGCGCGGACGGCAAGGCGCGGCGCGTCGATGCCTTCGAACTGGCGGAGGAAGAAGAGGAAGAGGAAGTTGCACCGGTTGCGCCGGCCAAGCCCGCGCCGGCCGCCAAGCCGTCCGACGCCGAGCAGCGCGCGTACATCGAGACCGGCCTGGCCAAGACCCGCTCCGAAGGCTTCATCGCCCGGCTGGGCAAGCTGTTCGCCGGCAAGCAGCTCGACGAGAACTTGCTCAATGATGTCGAAGAGGTGCTCTTCCGCGCCGACCTCGGCGTCAAGACGGCGGAGAGCCTGCTCAAGGCGCTCAAGGCCGCCTCGTCGCGCAAGGAGTTGATGGACGCCCGCCACGTGTGGGCGGTGCTGCGTCAGAAGTCCTTGGATCTGCTGAAATCTGTCGACACCGGGCCGATGCAGCTGCGCGTGACGCCGGGGCCGGCCGTGCTCATGGTGGTGGGCGTCAACGGCAGCGGCAAGACGACGACGATCGGCAAGCTGGCGCACCGCTATGCCGGCCAGGGGCGCAAAGTCCTCGTCGCTGCAGGCGATACCTTCCGCGCTGCCGCTGTCGACCAGCTGGAAGTGTGGTGCGAGCGCGCCGGCGTCCCGCTGTTTCGCGGCAAGGACGGCGCCGACCCCGCCAGCGTCTGCTTCGGCGCCATCGAGCGCGCCAAGGCCGAAGGCTTCGACCTCGTCATCGTCGACACGGCCGGTCGCTTGCACACCAACCATGGCTTGATGGAAGAACTGGCGAAAGTGGGCCGCGTGGCGAACAAGGCGCATCCCGGCGCGCCGCACGAGGTGCTGCTGGTGCTCGACGCGACGATGGGGCAGAACGCGGTCAAGCAGGCGGAATTGTTCCGTGAAAGCGTGGCTGTGACCGGCATTGCGCTCACCAAGCTCGACGGCACGGCCAAGGGCGGCGTCGTGCTGGCCATCGCCGAGACGCTGGCGCTGCCGGTCAAGCTGGTTGGCGTCGGCGAGAAGATGCAGGATCTGCGGGACTTCGATCCGGACCTGTTCATCGAGACGCTGTTCGCCGAGGAGTAGCCGCTGGGCCTTTGGGGTTGCAGGCTTGACCGCGGCAGCGCGGCGCTGGAAGCTGAGGCGATGGCGGACACACGCAACATGCAAGCAAGCCGGGCCTTGCGCCTCGTGATCGCGCTGCTGCTGGCGGGTTCCTTCTTGGCGATCGGCGGCGAAGCGCTCGCGCGACCAGCGCAGCACGGCCGCCCGGGTCGCCCGAGGAGCCACGCTGCCGAGCTGCCAGCGCCCGTGACCGACACGGTCGATCCCGCGGACCCTTGCCCGCACGCCGTCATCTTCCGCAACCAGAGCGCCGGCACGCTGCGCCTGCGGGTCGGCGAAGAGCTGGTGCGCACCCTCGGCAAGGGCGTGACGGCGCACCTGTGCACCCGCGCGGAGCACGTGCGCTGGCAGGTCCTCGCCCGCGCCGGCTGGCAACTGAGCGGCGAAGCGGACTTGCGCGACGTCGTCCAGCGCGACGTGCTGGTCACCGATCCCGACGCCAGCATGCGCGTCGCCAACCACAGCGGCGAAGATCAGCGCCTCAGCCTCGATGGCCGCGATCTGGGCATCGTCAAGGGCGGCGAGACCAAGCTCTTTGGCGGCGTCCTGCCAGCCGCCCACAAGATCCTGGCGCGCGGCACGCACAGCAACAGCTGGAGACCGTTGCGCTTTGCCGCTCATGTCGGCCAGACCGTGCGCGTTGAGTTGGGCCCGGATGCGACCGTCACCGATGTCTACAACACGGCAAGCGAGGAAGTCGGCTTGCGCATCGATGGCTACGACTTCGGCATGATTCCAGCTGGTTCGTTCGTGCGCGTGCTGGGCCTGTGCGGCGGAAGGCACGAGGCGATGCTCCTGGGCAAGGAACCTGGCCAGATCACGCGGCGCATCCTGCGCGTGGCGCGGGCGGGGGAGGTGCAGCGGCCGAGCGAGCCCGTGACGCTGCGCCTGGTGAACGCTACCGGCGAACTGCTGGAAGTGCCTGAGGGGTTGCGGCAATACGCCGTGGAGCTGCCGCAGGACGTGACGCAGACTTGGAAGCTGCCGGCCGCCGTGACCTTCGGGATCACGCTCAAGGGGCACGATTCCGGCCTGCCGTACCACTACGACCTGCACGCGACGGACTCCGGCAAGCGCACCTGGCGCATCACGCGGCCCAAGGCGACGGTGCGGCTGGCGAACCGGACGGGCCAGGAGGTCGCGGTGCTGCTGCCGGGCCTCAACGTGGCGCACCTGGACGCCGGGCAGACGGTGCAAGTGCGCATGCCGGCGGGGCGCGCCAAGCTGACGGCGCACCTGACGGCGGAGGAGCGGCAACTGCAGACCGGCCTGTTCCTCAAGCCGGGTGCCTTCGCGACCTGGGAGATCGGCGCGCGCGAAACCGCGATCACGGTGGTCAACCAGCAGGTGGAGCCGCTGCAGGTCCTGCTCGACGGCGTCCAGCGCGCGGAAGTGCGGGCCCAGGGCGATCTGCGCCTGGATGTGCCGCCCGGCCGCCACCACATCGAGGTGCGCGCGCCGCTGAGCCACACGGTCGCGATGGCGACGTTCAAGGTGCGCGACGGCCAGCTGCGCAAAGTCTATTTCAATCCGCCGGATGGGACGTTGCGCATCGACAACCGGGGGGGCGACACGCCCCTCGTGCTCGTCGCGCGCGGTCGCCAGGAGGCGCTGGTGCCCAAAGGCGCGGCGGTGGCGGCCGGCGTGGCGCCGGGCCGTCTGACGGCTGAAGTCCGCGATCCGCTGCGGGAAACGTCCGAGATCTGGACCGGGAGCGTGGTGCCCACGCAACAGGTGGACCTCGATCGCCCGCCGCGCAAGGTCGTCGATCTCGAACTGGAGAACACGGCGGCGCGCGCGGTGCGGCTGACGCTGGACCAGGGCGAGCCGCACGACCTGGCCGCCGGCGCGACGTGGCACGTGGCCGAAGTGCAGCCAGGGATGCACGTGCTGTCGGTGCAGACCGCCGGCCAGCTGCTGCGCCGGCGCATCGAGGTCGACGCGCACAAGGCGCTGGTGCGGGTGAAGCTGCGCGATCTCGAGTAGTTTCGGCTGCTTCTACTTCTTCGCCGACATGTAGCGGTTGACGCCCACCGCCAGCCCGGCGAGGTTGGGGCGGATGCGCTCCACGAGGTAGTTCTCCACCATTGGCGCCATCTTGCGGCCGACGAAGCTCGGCACGCCGGGGATGTTCGTCGGATCGACGGTCAGCTCGCCCGTGATGGCGATGCGCGTGCCGGTGCCGTCTGCCTGGATGTGGTTGCGTCCCTTGCACTTGTACAGATCGCGGAAGGTCGGCGCCTCGATCCACCAATCGACCCAGCTCTCCGCGTCGCTCCACTCGGCGTGATCCAGCCACTCCAGCATCTCGGGCTTCAAGAACGGGCGCACCGCGGACGGCACGTTGCCCGGCTCCGCGCGCCAGCGGTTGAGGACCGACGTGCGGCCCGCGGCGCCAGGCTTGCGCTCCAGCTCCGTGATCGCGGCGACGTTGTCGAGGAACGGAACGAGGCTGATCAGATCGTCGCGGATGATGGCGTACACCACGTCGACCGGCGCATCGACGCGCCCTTCGCAGCGAAATTCCATGGGATGCCTCGGGAAATCAATGACCGGTGAACACGGCCGGACGCTTTTCCAGGAACGCCGTCATCCCCTCGCGCTGATCGGCGGTCAGGAAGCAGCGGGCAAAGGCCGCCGCCTCCAGCTCGATCGCGGCGCTGAGCGGCAACTGCAAGCCCCGGTTGATGATGTGCTTTGCTTCCGCCAGCGCGAACGGCCCGCGCATCGCCATCTTGCGCGCCGTCGACAGCGCGGCGTCCATCAGGTCGCCCGGCTCGTGCAGGTGGTAGACGAGGCCGATGCGCTGCGCCTCCTCCGCGGAGTAGACATCGCCGGTCATCACCCAGTGTTTCGCGGCATTGCGGCCGATGAGGCGGGCAAGGCGCTGCGTGCCGCCGAAGCCCGGGATGACGCCGAGGCTCACTTCCGGCAAGCCGAACTTCGCCTTGGTCGAGGCGAGGATGACGTCGCAGACCAGGGCGAGCTCGCAGCCGCCGCCGAGCGCGAAGCCATTGACGGCCGCGATCACCGGCTTGCGCATCTGCTCAATCTTGGTGAGGATTCCATTGCCCAGCTGCGCGAAGGCCAGCGCGTCCAGGTAGCCCATCGTCTGCATCGCGGCAATGTCGGCACCGGCCACGAACGCCCGATCGCCGCTGCCCGTTAGCACGACGGCGCGCACCTCCGAGTCCGCCGCGACTTCGTCGAGCCGCCGCCCGAGGGCGTGCAGCACGTCAAAGTTCAACGCATTGAGCGCCTTGGGCCGGTTGACGGTGAGCGTGACCACGGCGCCATCGCGCGCGTGCAGGACGAGATCGTCTTGCGTCATGACAGCTCCGAGCGGCCAGGCGGGCACGCCGAGGCCGCGTCGATGCCGGTGCGCCTGAAGCGGTCCAGTCGCCCGGCTGCGCGGATGCTCTTACTTGCCGCCGCGCTTCGAAGCCTTCAGCGGGTTGATCGAGCGGGTTTCCTTGAACTTCTCGATCTTGGCGTGCGTCGCGAAGTTGCACATGCCGGCGGACCACTTGGAGGTCGGGTTCGCATAGCTGTTGCAGATGCCTTCGCCGTCCAGCAGGCGGACGTGGCCGCAGCCGACGCACTGCGTCGCGATCGGGGCAAAGTTGTGGGCCTTGGCGCGCGCGATCAGGGCGGCATCGGCGGCGGGGGCGTTGATGGCTTCGCTCATTCTAGTTTCCTCGGCGGCGTCCGCTGGTTTCCCTGGCGGTGCGATGGCAGTTCGCCCTTCTCGGGCGCGAAATGGGCCGTTAGCGTAGGTCCACAGTGGTTCGCTGTCAACGCTGCGGCGGCGTCCGAGCGGCTACTTCGGCTTGCACAGGCCGTTCGTGCAGACCTGGCTCGCGGTGCAGGGATGGCCCAGGCACAGCTTGAAGCCCTGGCAGCCCCACGCCGGTGGTGGCGCGCACGCCATGCCGACATCGGTCGGGACGCACTGCGTCGCGCCGTCGACCCCGCCGTAGGGGCAATCGGTCGACTCGTTCTGCTTGTCGCAAGGTGCCGGTTCCACACAGAACTTCTTGTCGTTGTGGTTGGCGCAGCGGTTCGAGGCGCACTCGTAGTTCGCCGTGCAGGAGTCGCAGAAGCCCTTGTCGCCCTTGGCGCACGTCGGCACGAGGCCATCGCTCGTCTGCTTGAAGCAGTAGCCCTTGCCCTTGGCCGCCTGGCAGCCAAACCCGCTCGGGCAGCCACCGGACTGGGTCGGGTCGCAGGTCTGCGCGCAGAAGCGCTCGCCGGTCTGCGTCGCCGTGAAGCACTCCGTCGCCACGCCGCAATCCGCCTGGGTCGCGCACGGGCTGCAGTGCTCACCGCCGCCGGTGCAGGCGCCGTAGTCTGGCCGGCACGCAAAATCTTGAAGCGATGTGCCGAATTGCACGCAAGACGCCGCCGCGCCGCAGGTGCCGTCGCCGATGTTGCAGGCGTGGGTGCAAAAGCCCTTGCCGTCCTTGTCGGGCTTGCACAACGGCGCGAGCGCTCCGCAATCGCCATCCGAGGCGCACGGGTTGCAATAGCGGCCTTCGGTGCAGACCAGCGCGGGGCCGACCGGGTTGCAGTGGCTTCCCACCGGGCAATCGGCGCCGCCGGCGCAGGTGCGCGTGCAGATGCCTTCGCCGGTGGCGGAGCTCGTCTCGAAGCAGTTCAGGCCAAAGGGCGCGCACACGGCGTTGCTCGCGCAGGTCAAGCCGATGCCGGTCGCGGGCTTGGTGTCGCCGCCCGCCTTGCTGTCGCTGCCGGGCGTGGCGTCCTGACCGCTCGCCTTGCCGCCGCCAACGACGGCGTCCTGGCCGCACGCGAGCATCCACAGGCACATGCCGCCGATGACCAGCCGGATCAAGGAGTTGTGCATGGTGCGGATCGTGCTGGTCTCGGCTTTTCGCATCGTGCCCCTTCTTGTCCAGCGCGCCGGCAGCATAATCGTCAGAGCGCAGGCCGGCAACCGATCAGCGCACTTGTTCGCGCGCCTTGGCGCACCTATCATCATGGCCCCAGCAGGGATCCGGGGTTGCACGTTGCCGACGCTCTACCACTTCATCGATTGTCCCTTCTGCTTTCGCGTTCGCGCCTATCTGGCGGAGCGCGACATCGCCTTTGGCAGTTCCGTGGTGGAGCGCGACGCGCCCCCGCCGGAGCTGTACGGCCTCAATCCGCTAGGCAAATTGCCGGTGTGGGTGACGGACGCGGGCAAGCCCGTCTTCGGTGCCAGCACGATCATGGCGTTCCTGGACGCGACCGAGCCGGGCGCGCCGCTGCTGCCCGCGGATGCGCTGCCGCGCGCGCGCTGCGCGATGGCCGAGGAGCTGGCGACCGATGGCCTGCTGCAGCCGCTCATCCGCCTGGAGCGGGAGCTGGGCGGGCGACCGGCGGACACGTGGAACGTCGAGCTGTACCGCACCGAAACGCGCAAGATCCGAACGATGCTGCAGGTTTTCGAGCAGATTCTCGGCGGCCGGACCTGGCTGGTCGGCGACGCGCTGACGACCGCTGACCTGGCCCTGGC
>CAIXAA010000521.1 GCA_903917305.1 uncultured Myxococcales bacterium
GCAGCGGCGACTGAGCAGCAACCCGCCGAAGATCCTGCGAATGCTGCCGCGACACAGGATTCCCCGGCGCACCGCGCGCACAAGGTGGCGCACGTCGCCGCGCCGGCGCCCGATCCCGCGTCCGAGGGCGCGCAGGCGCCGACGCACGCGCAGCCCAAGGAGCCGCCGCCGGAGCCTGAGATCAAGATGCCGGCGCCCAAGACGGAACTGGCCAAGCGCATGGCGGAATCGAGCATGGCGCTGCATCCGGCGCTGTCGCGCCACGAGGAGCACAAGCTGCACCTCGCCAAGCGCACGGTCGCCCACATCATCGCAAGCCGCAACCCCGCGATTCGCCACTGCTATGAGATGGCGTTGCGCGAGAATCCGGGCGAAGGCGGCAAGGTCCGCGTCGGCATCCTGGTCGGTACGGCGGGCGACGTGACCGACGTGTCGGTCTCCGGCGCATCGGGACCGATGGCCGACTGCATCAAGAACAAGCTGAAGAAGCTGGAACTGCCGCCGCTGCCTGCGCCGCAGCTGTTCAACCAGTCGTACGTGTTCTTGAAGCAGTAGCGGTCACCGGCCGCGGCGCTGCGCGGCCTGCAGCAGCGCCTCGCGCTCCGCATCGCCCTCCGGCACCGCTTGCAGCACAGCCTGCGCTTCGCCAAAGCGCTTTTGCGCCAGCAGCGCCCGCCCCAGCCACAGGCCGTTCTGCGGCACGCCCGGCAGCAGCGCCTCGGCCGTCCGCAGCTGCGCCTCCGCGTCCGGCAGCCGGCCCGCCTTGACGTAGCGCTGGCCCAACATGTGATGCGCGTTGAAAGAACCGGGGAAGCCGTGCACCGTGGCTTCGAGCAGCGTCGTGTCGTCGTGCCAGTCGGGATTGCGCTGGAGCGTCACGGCGGCCAGCAGCGCGAGCACCAGCCCCGCCGCCAGCAGACCGGCTCGGCGCAGCGGCAGGGGGGCGCGCGCCTGGACCTCCTGCGCCAGCGCGGCCAGGGCGAGCGCGATGCCAACCGTGGGAAAGTACAGGAAACGCTCCGCCGCACCGACCGGCAGCCGGAGGATCTGCGTGAAGGGCAGCAGGCCCAGCAGCCACCAGGAAATGCCTAGGGCGATCAGCGGCTTGCTCCGCCAGGCGCGGATGGCCAACAGCACCGTCGTCGCCAGCAGCACAAGTCCAAGCAGCGCCAGCGGGTCGGCCAGCGAAACGGCGGGCGGCAGCACGGTCCAGTCGTAGAACGGCGTCAGCGGCCACGGCCAGACCAACAGGCGCAGGTAAGTGGGGTAGATCTTGAGGACACTGCACGCAACCTGCCACGGCGTCAGGCCGGCGAAGAACTGCACCGGCGAGGGTTCGAGGTGCAGGGCGTGGCGCGCCAGGAACCAGCCGCCGAGCACCGCGGTGAGGGCGAAGTAGAGCGGGAGCCAAGGTTTTCGCGAGCGATCGCGCAGCAGTTCGGCCGCCAGCAGCCAGGCCGGCAGGGTGACGGCGGTCTCCTTGGCGCAGAGGCCCAGGGCGTAGAGCGCGGAGATCCAGAGGATGGCCGATGGCTTGCGCCGACCGTTGTCGCGTGCCAGGACGAGCAGGGCGGCGACGCAGGCGAGCGCGGCAAGCAGCTCCGTGCGATACGTCGCGAGATCCACCGCTTCCGTGTGCACGGGATGCACGGCGAACCAGGCTGCGCCGACCAGCGCAGGCCAGAGGCTGGTCCACTCCAGCAAAAGCAGCAGCAAAAGCGCGGCACTGGCGGCGTGCAGCAGGTTGCCCGTGAGGTGGTAGCCGGCGGGATGGAGGCCCCAGACCTGGTAGTCGACTGCGTAGCTGACGGTGGCGACCGGCCGCCAGAACTGCTTGCCGATGCTGCGATCGTAGGCGCTGACCGAACCGGCGCCGACTGCGTGCGTGAAAGCACCAGGAATATTGCGGAGATCACGGATGTCCGTGTTGCCCACGATGTTGTACGCGTCATCCATGGCAAAGCCATTGCCAAGGTTGGTCGCGTAGGCGCCAAAGGCGAGCAGGGCGATGGCCACTGCCCAGAGCTTGGCGCGGCGCGTCATGCCGGCTTGCGCAACAAGAAGTAGGTCTTGGTCTTTCGCTGCGGCGCGATCTTGTCGCCCAGCCACTCGACGCCGCGGCTCATCACGTCGGGCAGGAAGCCGTAGGCGGACGGCGTCAGCAGGAACAGCGGCTCGCGGCGCTCGAGCTCGAGGCCGAGCGTCGTCGTCCAACCCAGCACTTCTTCTGGGGTATGCACGTGCACGCGGCC
>CAIXAA010000522.1 GCA_903917305.1 uncultured Myxococcales bacterium
AGTTCGGTCGCGAGGCGGCGATTGCCTTCTCGGGTGCGGAAGACGTCGCGCTGATCGCGATGGCGCATGAGGAAGGCCTCGACTTTCGCGTGCTTTGCCTGGACACCGGCCGCTTGCACCCGGAAACGCTGCGCCTGTTCGAAGCCGTGCGCGAGCGCTACGGCGTCACGCTCGAAGTCTACAGCCCCAACGCCGAAGCCGTGCAGCGCCTCGTGACCGACAAGGGCTTGTTCTCCTTCTACAAAGACGGCCACTCCGAGTGCTGCGGCATCCGCAAGGTCGAGCCGCTGCGCCGCGCGCTGGCCGGCCGCCCTGCCTGGATCACCGGCCAGCGCCGCGATCAAAGCCTGGACACGCGCACGGCCTTGCCCGTCGTGGAGCTCGACGCCGCGTTCTCGACGCCGGAACACCCGATCCTCAAGTGGAATCCGCTGGCCAACTGGACCTCGCACAAGGTCTGGTCATTCATCCGCGCCACCGAGGCCCCCTACAACGGGTTGCACGAACGCGGTTTTGTCAGCATCGGCTGCGAACCGTGCACGCGCGCCATCCTACCCGGCCAGCACGAGCGCGAAGGCCGCTGGTGGTGGGAAGAGGCGGCCAAGAAGGAGTGCGGCATCCACCTCGCCCCCGACGCCCCCATCACTCCCGCCGGCACTGCAAAGGAAGTTCGCTGATGCACTTCGGAATCTGGGTGGGCTTCATCGTCCTCATCCTCGCCCTGCTGGCCATCGACCTGGGGCTGCTCAACCGCAAGGACCACGCCATCGGCTTTCGCGAGTCGCTCGCCTGGACTGCCGTGTGGGTCACGCTGTCGATGGGGTTCGCCGGGGCCGTCTACGTGCTCTACGACAACCATATCGCGGGCTTTGGCGTCGATGGCGCCAAGCTGACTGGCGGCCTCGATGCCGCCCTGCTCTTCATGTCGGCCTACGTCGTCGAATACTCGCTCTCCGTCGACAACATCTTCGTGATTGCGCTCATCATTTCGACGTTCAAGGTGCCTGCGCGCTTCCAGCACCGCGTGCTGTTCTGGGGCATCCTCGGCGCGCTGCTCTTGCGCGGCGGCATGATCGGCGCGGGCGCGGCGCTGCTGCACCAGTTCTCCTGGATGATGTACGTGTTCGGCGGGATCCTGCTGTTCACCGCCGGCCGCATGGCGCTGCAGAAGGACGAATCCGTTGACATCGAGCACAGTTGGACCCTCAAGACCGTGCGCCGCTTCTACCCGGTCAGCCCGGAGTTCCACGGCCGCCACTTCACGACGCGCCTGCCGGACGGCCGCCACGCGGTCACGCCGCTGCTGCTGGTGCTGCTGCTGGTGGAGACGACGGACGTGCTGTTCGCCGTCGACTCGATCCCGGCGGTGTTCTCGGTCACGCTCGATCCGTTCATCGTCTTTACGTCCAACGTGTTCGCCATTCTCGGCCTGCGCTCGCTCTACTTCGCGATGGCCGGCCTGATCGACAAGTTCCACTACTTGAAGGCCGCGCTCGTCGTGCTGCTGGCGTTCATCGGCGTCAAGATGCTGCTGGCCAAGGTGGTTCCCATGGAAGCCGGGCCTTCGTTCGGCATCATCGTGGCGATCCTCGCTACCGGCGTGACGGCCTCGCTGCTGCGCAAGACGCCGCCCGCACAAGCCTGACGGAGACAAATGGCCG
>CAIXAA010000523.1 GCA_903917305.1 uncultured Myxococcales bacterium
CCGCGTCCTTGTAGAACGTCGAGCAGCCCGTCGCGCCAGGTTCGTCGGTCTGGCCATTGCAGTTGTCGTCGACGCCCGCGGTCGAGCACAGCTCCGCCATGCCCGGATTGATCTGCGCATTCGTGTCGTTGCAGTCCTTGAGCTGCGCGTTCAGCGTCTTGGGGCACACGTTCGGCACGCCGACGATGGTCATCGCCGCGTCGCAGTACTTGTCGCCGTCGTCGTCGCAGCCCTCGTCAAACGCCGGAGATCCCGCGCAGTTGTTGTCGATGTTGTCGCAGATCTCCAGCGCGCCCGGGTGCACGGCTGCCGCGGTGTCGTCGCAGTCGTCCGCCGTGTTCGGCGGGCTCTTCGGGCACACCGTCACCGTGCCGACCGCGATCATGCCGGCATCGCAGTACAAGTCGCCGTCGTCGTCGCAGCCCTCGTCGACGCCCGCCTTGCAGTTGTCGTCGAGGTTGTTGCACTTCTCCGTCGCACCGGGATTCACGGCCGGATTCGTGTCGTTGCAGTCCAGGCCGCTCGACCCCATCGTCTTGGGGCAGACATTCGGGTTGCCGATCACGACCATCGCCGCGTCGCAGTACTTGTCGCCGTCGTCGTCGCAGCCCTCGTCCGTGGTGCCCGAGCAGTTGTTGTCGCCGTCGTCGCACACCTCGGTCGCGCCCGGATTGACGAACTGGTTGTCATCATTGCAGTCCACCGTCGACGGCCCCAGCGTCTTGGGGCACACCTTGGGCGTCCCGACGATGACCATCTTCCCGTCGCAGTACTTGTCGCCGTCATCGTCGCAGCCCTCGTCCGTGCCGGCTGCGCAGTTGTCGTCGATATCGTTGCAGATTTCTGTCGCGCCCGGGTGCACGGCCGGCGCCATGTCGTCGCAGTCGCCGGGACCTTTCGGGCACACCGACGGCGGCGGATTGGCCGTGACCATCCCCGCATCGCAGTAGCCGTCCTTGTCGTCGTCGCAGCCCTCGTCGGTGCCGTTCTTGCAGTTGTCGTCGACGTTGTTGCACGCCTCGGTAATCCCTGGATTCACGCCCCAATTCGTGTCATCGCAGTCGCGCGTGTCGTTCGATACCGTCTTGGCGCAGGTGACCGCAGCGCCGCTGGTCCACGCGATGTTGGCGTCGCAGTAGCCGTCCTTGTCGTCGTCGCAGCCCTCGTCGGTCGTGCCGTTGCAGTTGTCGTCGATGCCGTTGCAGATCTCCGGCGACTGCTTGCCGAACGTCGTGCAAGTGGCGCTCTTCTGCGTCGTATCCGTCTGATCGCAAACGACCTTGCCGTTGGTGCACGCGCCCAGGCCGCACGGCTGGCCAACGCCGATGCCGACGTCGGAGCCCGGCTCCTTGTAGAAGAAGATCTCGTCCGTCGTGCCGCTGCAGTTGTTGTCAACGTTGTCGCACAGTTCGATGGCGTTGGGATGGACGTCCGGGTTGTCCTTCTGGCAGTCGCCGCCGCCGCCCGGGCAGCTCTTGGGCTTGCCGATGGTCGTCATCGCCGCGTCACAGTAGCCGTCCTTGTCCGTGTCGCAGCCCTCGTCGGTCGCGCTGTTGCAGTTGTCGTCGAGATCATTGCACTGTTCCGGCGCGCCGCCGTACACCGAGCCGTTCGGATCGGTCGAGCACGTCGCAATCTTGGCCGTCGCGCACTCCACCACGCCGCCGCCGCACATGCCGATGCCGTCGCACGTCTTGCCGACGCCGAGCACCGCGCCGCCCTCCTGGTTGTAGCTGAAGTCCTCGTCGGTCACGCCGTTGCAGTTGTCGTCCAGGTAGTTGCACAGTTCCGGCGACAGGTTGCCCAGCGTCGAGCACGTCAGCCCGGTCTGGTCGCCCGTGCACACCACCGTGCCCGCCTTGCACGCGCCCGTGCCGCAAGCATCGAATTTCGCTTTGGCCACGCCCAGATCGAGGAACGAGAAGTCCTCGTCCGTCTGCCCGTCGCAGTCGTTGTCCAGCGCGTCGCACGTCGTCTCGGTCGGCGCCTCGTAGTTGGCGACCGCGTCGTACTTGCACACCCACTTGCCCGCCGGGCACGTCGCCTGGACGTTGTCCGTCGTGCACACGCCGACCAGCTTGCAGTTCGACTCGGCGACCGTCATGCCGTCGTCGGTCTTGCCGTTGCAGTCGTTGTCCTTGGCGTCGCAGACTTCCTTGGTGATCTTCGGCAGGGAGTCGCAGGTCAGCCCCGTCTTGTCCGCCGTGCACACCACCGTGCCGCCCGCGCAGGCGCCCGTGCCGCAGCCGATGCCGACCGTGCGCGGCGTGCCGAGGTCGTCGAACGTGAAGTCGTCGTCGGTCTTGCCGTCGCAGTCGTTGTCCTTGGAATCACACGTCTTCTCCACCATCTTGTGGCACGTCTGACCCAGGTTGTCGCACTGGCAGTTCGCCGTGCCCGGGGTGCACGTCTCGCTGCTGCTGAACTCGATGTCCGGGACCGCCGTATAGTCGCACAGCCACTGCCCGGCGATGCACACGGTCTTGATCGCGCCCTGCGCCAGCGCGCACACGCCGACCTTTTGGCAGCTCGAGTCGGCGACCGTCGTCAAGCTCTCGTCGGTCTTGCCGTTGCAGTCATTGTCTTGGTTGTCGCAGACTTCCGCCTTGTTGCCCGGCGCCGAGCCGTTCGGGTCCGTCGAGCACACGGCCTTGTCGATGCCCATGTTGCACTCGACCTTGCCGATGCCGCACGCGCCGACGCCGTCGCACACCGCGTTCACCGCCAGGACCGTGCCGTCCGGCTGCTGGGTGTAGGTGTAGTCCTCGTCGCTCTGGCCGTTGCAGTTGTCGTCCAGGTAGTTGCACAGGTCCTTCTTCGGCCGCTGATCGCCGTCGCAGCCGACGCAGGTGCTGTTGTCCGCGTTGTACGCCTTGCCGAGACAATCCAATGGATCCGTAGGCTTTTGCGCCGTGGGGAAGTGCTTGCACACCTGGATGCCCGACTGCTTGGCGCACTCGCCCTTGGTATTGCCGCACACGGCGTCCAGGCCTTCCGGGTTGCCGTCATCGACGATGCCATTGCAATTGTCGTCCACGCCGTTGCAGACCTCGGTCGCCTCCGGGTTGATGTTCTTGTCGTTGTCGTTGCAGTCGGCGGGCGGGCTCCACCCGTCGCCGTCCTTGTCGACCACGGAGGCGCACGGCGGATCCGCGCCAAAGCAGCCCTGCACCTTGCCGTCGCCGCACTTCTCGGGCGCGCCCGGGTAGCGCATGGGGTCATTGTCGTCGCAGTCGAGCGACGCCGGCGAACCGTCTCCGTCCTTGTCCGTCGCATCGCAAGGCGTCGTCTTGCCATCGCAATTCGTGTCACACACATCCGCGGTCTTGCCCGGCAGGCAGCACTTCTCCGGCGCGCCCGGATGGTATTCCGCGTGGTATTGCGCATACTTGAAGGCGCAGGCCGCCTTCTCCTTGTCGTTCTCCACGCCGTCGCCGTCGATGTCCGTCAGCGCGCAACCGTTGTTGATCTGGCCGTCGCAGTCGTCGTCCAGCTGGTTGGTGCAGTCCTCGGCTTTCTGCTTCTTGTCCACCGAGGAGCAGCGCAGCGACACCGACGTGCCGCCCACGCCCACCGGCGTGCACTCGATGGTGCCGCCCGCGCAGACGCCGACGCCGCAAGGGTCGCCCTTCTTGCCGCTGGCGCTGGCGCCGTCGAGGCCGACGTACGGCAACCCTTCGTCGGTCTGGCCGTTGCAGTCATTGTCTTTGTTGTCGCAGATCTCCACGGCGCCCGGGTGCACGCTCGGGTCGGTCGCGGCGCCGGCGCCGCAGTTGGTCTCCTGGCAGTCCGGCACGCCGTCCTTGTCGCTGTCGACGCACGGCGTGTCCGTGCCGTCGCAGTCTTCGTCAATGCCGTTGCCGCATTGCGTGCAGGGATCTTCGAAGGAGAACGGACTGGCGCTGGCGCCCTTGGGCTGCTTGGTGTTGGGATCGATCGTCGGATCGTCATTGCAGTCGCTGGCTTCGAGGCCGGACTTGTCGCAGCAGCCCTGCTTGGTGCAGTCCCTGGTCCCGTCGCCGTCGGCGTCGCAGTTGACGTCGATCGCCTTCAAAAGCACCGCAATCTGGCCCTTCTTGCGCGTGTCGACCACGCCGCTGTACGTCGCCTGGACCTTCTTGCCGTCATCGAAGCCGCGGATGCGCAGCTGCACCTGCTGCGCCGGGCCGCTCGCGGTGTCGTGCTTGATCCGCAGCACATACGCGGTCTTGACGATGCTGAACTTGTCCGGCAGCGCGAAGGCGTAGTCGGCATCGCCGGGCTTGGCCGGCAGCTTGAGGACCTCCGCACCTGGGACGTTGTGCAGCGCGACATCGAGGCTGACGATCGGATTGGGCGAGGCTTCACTGGAAATGGCGAGGTACAACGCGTCGTATTCCGTGACCTTCGTCCCGCAGGACAGCACGGCGAACGACAACCCCAGGCACAGGGCCATCGTTTCCAACCGACTCTTGCACTCGCGCATGACTCCCCCTTGCCCGCGGCGAGAGGGCCGCCGCGGGGACAGGACAGTATAGCGGTCGCCTTGGCTTAGGGAAGCAGGCTCATGGGCCTTTTTGTCGCGTGGGGTCTGCCGGCCCGCTGCTCGCCCGGCAGCGCGCATCGAGCCTGGTTTCTTTGGACATCAGGTCCTTCCAAGCAGCGCACCAGTCTTCGGCGAAGCCCTGGGGCCATGCGCCGCGCCCGCTGGCCTCCTCTAGCCCCGCGGCGAGCTCCGCATCGAGCTGCTGCACCGACCGCCGCAGTTGCTCCGCGTCGGCCGCCATCCAGCCCGCGACCGCCTGGCGCACGACGCGGGCGCGCAGGTCGCGCGTCGCCTCGGCATCGCCCGGCTCGCCGGTCAGCTCCGGCAACGGCGGCGGGCCGTCCGCCGCCAGCAGCTGCAGCGCCAGCGCCCGCAGCGTGCTGCTCGGCGTCAGCAGCGCCTGCCGCGTCAGCTCCGCCCGCGCCTCCGGCACCCGGCTCGCCGCCAGCGCCCACAGTTGCACGGCCTTGCGCGCCGTGTCGGCCCCCGGCGCCATCGGCCCGGTCTCCAGCAGCAGCGGCCACAGCGACGCCACGCGCGGCACCGAACGCAGCCGCCCGATCAGCGTCCCCAGCCCCATCACCGCCGCCAGCTGCGTCTCGCGCCGGGTGCCGCGCGCGGCCTTGACCAGCTCGAACGCCGCCGTCTCCGCGCCCATGCGACCCAGGATCAGCGCGGCGAGCGCGCCCTCCTGCCGGGCCAGCAGCGACACCAGCACCGGCTCTTCCCCAGGCACCGCGGGCAGTTGGCTCAGTGCGACCAGCTCCGCGCGCAGCACTTCGTCGTCGTTGTCCTGGCCTTCGCTCAGCACCTCCACCAGCAGCAGCGACGCCGCTTCGGAGCGCGACGCGCCCAGCGCCAACGCCGTGTCGCGGCGCAACACCGGATTCTGGCTGTGCAAAAGCTGGCGCGCGACGGCGTTGGGCGGGGAGCGGTGCAGCTGGCTCAGTTGCCGCAGCGCCCGCACCTGCATCGCCAGATCGCCGCTGCCCAGCGCGTCGGCCACCGGGCTGGCACTCGGCGCCGGACCCGATTCGCCCAGCGCGCGCTCCACGCCCGCGCCGCGCAGCCAGGTGTCGTAGGCAGCAACGCGAAACCGCTCCAGAATCTCGCGGTGCGCGTGCTGCGGCGCCACGGCATCCAGCCAGCGCACCAGGTCGGCCGAGCGGCCGCGCGCCAGGGCCACCGTCAGCAGGCGCTGCCCGGCGCTGTCCAACTCGTCGGCATCGCTGGCGCGCAGGACGATGTCGCGCAGCGCCTGCTCCTCGTCGTCCGCCGCGCCCGCCAGGCGAAACAGCGTCGCCAGCCGCGCCGTCGCCCGGGTGTCGCGCGGCTGATCGGCGGCGGCGCGCTTGAACAGGGCCGCCGCGCCCGCCGTGTCGCCATGACGCAAGTGCACGTCGCCCAAGCGCAAAAGCACCGTACCCGTGCCGTGCCCGCCGCCGGCGCCCAGCAGCGTCGCCTCCGCCTGCCCGGCCAGGGCGACATCGCCTTGCCCCAACGCCTTCTCGACCAGCCGCTCGGCGGGCTGCTCCACCGCCTCGGCATCGACGCGCGCCAGCTCCTGCAGCACCGCCAGCAGCGACAGCGCGCCCGGCTGCAGACCCGCGCCGCGCTGCTCCAGCCCGGCCACCACGCCGGACAACACCTCAGGATCCGTGGGGAACTGCGTGTGCATCGCCTCCGCCGCGCGCAGCCAGTCGGCATCCGGCAGTCGCGTCGACGGCTCCTCGGCCTGCGCGCTCACCTCGAGGAACAGCAGCGCGGCGCCCAGGTGCGCCTTCGGCCCCAGCGCCGCCGCCTCCAGAATGGGAAACCGCAGTCTGATCAAGGACAGGCGCCGGTACAGCGCCACAAGCGCCTGGCGCGCCTCGGCCGCCTGCGTGCGCTCCTGCGCGCTCGGCCGTTCCGGCAGCTGCGTGAGCGTGAGCCAGCGCTGCTCCGCATCGGTCGCCTTGCCTTCGCGCTCGTCGATTAGCGCCAGAAGGCGCACCGCCCGCGGATCGCCGGGTTTGTGCTCCAGCAGCGTCTGCGCCGCCGTGCGCGCCGGCCCCAGCCGGTTCTGCGCCACCAGGAACGCCGCCTGCCGCTCCAGCCGCTGCAGCCCCTGCGCCTCGTCCCCGGGCAGCTTGCGCAGGCGGCCGAGCACGTTCATCGCGCGCTCCTCCTCGCCGCGGCCCAGCAGCCACTCCGCATACGCCTCGATCGGTTGCGCATCCGCCGGCGACGCCTTGAGCAGCGCCTCGTAGAAGTCCGCCATCCGCTTGGGATCGCCGCCCATCCGCTGCTCGCGATCGATCAGCGACTCCAGCAGGGCCGCGTGCCGCGGATGCCGGTGCGCCAGATCGTCCGCCAGCGCCCGCGCCGCCGTCGTGTCGCGGGCGGCAATCTGCGCGTCCAGCACCGTCAGCCACGGCAGCGGATCCGCCGGCGCCAGCCGCACGACCTGCGCCACCACCGCGCGCAGCTCATCACGCAAACCAAGCCGTTTCAGGGCGTTCAGGTACGCGGCCTGCAGCCCGCGGTTGCCGGCGTAGGTCTTCCAGGCGCCGCGCAGCTCCGCCAGCGCCGCGTCGTCCTCGCCCGACTCCTCCAGCAGCTGCGCCCGCAGCGCCGCGGCGTCCGGATCCTGCCAATGGCGCAGCAGATCCGCCGTCGCCCGCAGGTCGCCCTCCTGCCTTCCCAACGCCACGAGCCTCTCGAGCAGCGAGCGCCGCGTGCCCGCCACCGCCCGACCCAGCGCCGTTTCCAGCACCTTGCGCGCCCCGGGCTTGTCGCCGGCCGCCAGCAGCGCGTCCGCCTGCCCCTCGGCGATCGTGCGGCCGAGCGCCGGGTGCGTGCGCCCGAGCTCGTAGGCCCGCTGCCACAGCCGCCGTTGCACAGGAAAATCCTGGCCTTGGCTCAGCGCGGTCGCCGCGTCGACCAGCTGCGCCACCGTCGTCTTGGGCGCCGCCGCGATCGCCTCGGCCAGCGCCACGGCATCGCGCATCTCGCGCGCGGTGACCGCCTCCTTGAGCAGGCGCAGCGCCTCGCCCGGCGTCCTCCGCGGCGAACCGAGCAGCGCCGCCACGCGATCCTGCAGCAAAACTGGCGCTTGCGGCTTGGCGGACAGCGGCGCCGCGTGCGTCCGCTTGGGCGTGGGCGCCGGCGTCTTGCGGGCACTCCACGCGCTCGCCGGCGCGGGCATCGCCAGCATCGCAGCAAACAAGCATCGCAGCGCCACGGGAAACTTCATGGTGTCCTGGCTGCGCTCGCAGCGAATGCCCTCAGCCTAGGGGGCGCGTGGCAGGGGCACAAGGCGCGCCGCGCCACGCAGCGTCTTGGACGCAGCAACCGGCCGCAAGATTCGCGTGGCAGCGACAACGCGCCGATCCAGCCCAGCTTTCCCTGCCTTGCCGCGCCCCTGCGGCTTGTGCCTTGCGGACCTCTGCGCGCACCTCGATACTGGCGGCCGGCCCGTGGACCGCATCGGAGACAGAACTTGGCGCGCACGCTCCTTCTGCAACCGCCCCTGCTGCTGCACGCGGACTTCATCGATTACCCGTACTTCGCCAGTCTGGGCCTGTGGCAGGCGGCCGCCGGGCTGCGCGCCGCCGGTCACGACGTCGCCGTGCTCGACGCCTTGTGCCAGCCCGGATCCGGCCTGCTGCGCGAGTCCAATGGCCTTGTCCGGCTGGGTATTCCCTTGTCCGGTTTCCTGGCCAAGCTGCCGGCCGAGCGGCCCGACGTCGTGGTGATCGCCCATTGCCCCTGGCTGCGCGCCCGTCCGGCGAGCGCGGAGCTGGCCCGTCTGGCGGCGCACCTCCAGCAGCGCTGGCCACAAGTGCCTGTCGTGCTTGCGGATTGCGACGTCGGCGGGATGCACTACATCGCCTGGGATACCGCGGATCTCGACGAGGTCGGCATCGCGTATGGCCAGCAGTACGAGGCCGACGCCGTCCTGCCTGAACTCGTTGCGCTTCTCGCGCGCGGCGAGCAGCCGGCGCAGCGCATCACGCCGGGCGTGCCGCAAGGCGACGACCTCGATAGCCTGCCGTTTCCTGCCTATGATCTCATCGACATGGATGCGTTCCAGCGCTTTCTCGGGCGCGTCCAGGCGGCGGGCCACAAGCGCGAGATCTTCTCGCTGGCGCCGCCGCTGCTGGCCTGGAAGACCGCGCGCGGCTGTGCCTTTCGCTGCAATTTCTGCACGTCCAACGCCTGGTCGCGCAGCGGGCACGCGGGGCGCATGTACCGCATGCACGGCGCCGCGTACCTGGAAGCCCACGCGCGCCTGCTGCGCGAGCGCTACGGCATCGAGCGCCTGGTGACGCTGGACGAGCTGGCCAATGGGCAACCGGCGCACCTGGACGCCGTGCTCGATGTCGCGGAAAAGCTTGATTTGCGGCTGGATTTCCCCAACGGCATGCGCGCCGATCGCCTGGAGCAGGGCCAGATCCGCCGGCTCGCGCAGCGGGTCGACACGCTGTCGGTCTCGGCGGAGAGCGCCTCGGATCACGTCGCCAACGCCATGATCGGCAAGCGGATCGACCTCGACGCGACCGCCCACGTCGCCAACTGGTGCCAGCAGGAGGGGCTGCGCCTGTGCGTGCACTGGATGATCGGTCAGCCCGGCGAGACGCGCGCGGAGATCCGCCAGACGCTGCAAGCAGCTTGGAATCTCTACGAAACCACAGGCGCGGAGCCGCTGCTGCAGTTCGCCACGCCGATCCTGGGCACCGCGCTGCACGCGGAGGTGACGGCGCGCAACCTCTGGACGTCGCGGGAGGATCGCGACATCGGGCCGCTGTTCCAGGGCAAGCCGGTGCTGCGCGGCGTCGATTGGACGCCCGATGAGCTGTGGGCCGCCAAGCGCATCCTCGAGACGAAAGTGTCGATGTGGCGGCCGCGCAAGATCATCATGAACACCACGTACATCTGCAACAACCACTGCGTGTTCTGCGCGACCGGCAACCGCAGCGACTGGCACGGCGACCTGGACAAGCAACTGGCGTTCCTGCACGAGCGGCGCGCGCAGGGCTACGACCTGTGCGACTTCGACGGCGGCGAGCCGACGACGAACCCGAACCTGATCAAGCTGATTTCAGAAGCGAAGAAGCTGGGTTACCAGCAGATCAACCTGACGACCAATGGCCGGCTGCTCTCGGTGCCGCGCAATGCCGAGAAGCTGGTGCGCTCCGGCCTGACCAGCATCCTGGTCAGCCTGCATGGGCCGAACGAGGAGGTGCACGAGCGCAACGTGCGAGCCAAGGGCGCGTTTGCGCAGACGATTGCCGGCATCGAGAACGCGCGGCCGCTGTGCGACAGGCTCGGGCTCGACTTCGGCGTCAACGTCACGCTGACCAAGACCAACGCGCCGGCGCTGTTGGAATACGGGGAGTTGCTGGTGCGCCTGGGCGTCAAGCTGTGCAACGTCCAGTTCCTCACGCCGTTTGGCCGCGCGTCGGCGGAGTGCCAGCCGGATCCGGCCGAGACGGCGCCGCTGGTGATGCAGCTGATCGACCGCTTCAGTGACAAGATCCGCTTTCAGATCATCAATCTGCCGGTGTGCTACCTGCCGGGCTACGAGGCGTGGGCGCTCTCGGACATCGGCAAGTTGCAGCGGCACATGGTCTTTGTCTCGGGCGACGACGTGAACCTGTTCGAGTACCTGCAGTCGCGGCGCCGGCACGAAAAGCCTTGCGAAACCTGCTTGTACAGCATCGCCTGCGAGGGCTTCTACTTCTGGCCCGATGCCTGGCAGGACGAGGCCCACGCGCGCTTCGGCGACTGAAGTCTCTTGCGTAGTCGGCTAGTTCGGTGTCACGCCTTCGCCAGCGGGCGGCGCCACTTCGGCCGGCGGCTGCGCACCGGTCGCCGGCTTCTCGGCCGGCGCATCGGGCTTGTCCGCGGCGGTCGCGACTTGAAGATCCTTTGGAATCTTCGCGTCTTTGGTCACGG
>CAIXAA010000524.1 GCA_903917305.1 uncultured Myxococcales bacterium
CGCATATGCCGCTGTTGTCGACCGGAAGGGACACGCGGGGGCAAGAGGGTAGCATGAGACGCGAAAGGCGGACAGCTTCCCCGGAGCGGGAACCGGAACCGGAGCGGGAACCGGAACCGGAACCGGAACCGGAACCGAAACCGGAACCGAAACCGGAACCGGCGCGGCCTCGGCACCCGACTTGCGACGTGCTAGCATGTCGCCCCCGAGGGCCACTCCTCTCCGGCCCGCACGAGGCCGTCATGCCCGAATTCCACTACCAGGACCTGTTGCCGCTCGGCGCAGACACGACGCAATACCGCCTGCTGACGAAGGATTTCGTCACAACCGCAAGGCTCGGCGATCGCACCTTCCTGCAGGTCGCGCCCGAGGCGCTCACGCTCCTGTCGCGCACCGCGATGCGCGACATTGCCCACCTGCTGCGCCCGAGCCACCTGGCGCAAGTGCGCGCGATCCTCGACGACCCCGAGGCGTCGCCGAACGACCGCTTCGTTGCGCTCGAACTTCTCAAGAATGCGGTGATTGCCGCCGATGGCGTCCTGCCGTCCTGCCAGGACACGGGCACGGCGCTCATCATCGGCAAGCGCGGCATGGGCGTGCTGACCGACGGCCAGGACGAGTCGCACCTGAGCCGCGGCGTGTACGATGCATATCTCGCGGGAAACCTGCGCTATTCGCAGAACGCGCCGCTCGACATGTACCGGGAAGTGAACACCGAGACCAACCTGCCGGCGCAGATCGACCTGTTCGCAACCGACGGGGATGCCTACAAGTTCCTGTTCATGGCCAAAGGCGGCGGGTCGGCCAACAAGACCTACCTGTACCAGGAGACCAAGGCGCTGCTCAACCCCGAGAGCTTGCTCAAGTTTCTCGACCAGAAGATCCGCTCGCTGGGCACCGCGGCGTGCCCGCCGTACCACCTGGGCATCTGCATCGGCGGCACTTCCGCGGACTTGACCGTCAAGACGTCCAAGCTCGCCTCCGCGCGCTACCTGGACGCGCTGCCGACGCAGGGCAACGAGCACGGCCAGGGCTTTCGCGACCTGGAGCTGGAGGCGCAGGTGCTGCAGCTCACGCAGCGCACGGGCATCGGCGCGCAGTTCGGCGGCAAGTATTTCTGCCATGATGTTCGGGTGATTCGCCTGCCGCGGCACGGCGCGTCGTGCCCGGTGGCGATCTCCGTGTCCTGCTCCGCGGATCGCCAGGCCAAGGCGAAGATCACCAAGGATGGCGTGTTCTTGGAGGTGCTGGAGACCGACCCGGCCAGGCACCTGCCGCAGCCGCGCGGCACGATGCCGGCGGACCACGTCGTGCACATCGACCTGACGCGGCCGATGGCGGAGATCCGCGAGACGCTGTCCAAGTACCCGATCAAGACGGCGCTTTCGCTCAGCGGTCCGATGATCGTGGCGCGCGACATCGCCCATGCGAAGTTCAAGGAGCGCTTGGACCGCGGCGAGGGCTTGCCGCAATACTTGAAGGATCACGCGGTGTACTACGCGGGGCCCGCCAAGACGCCGCCGGGATACGCCTCGGGCTCCTTCGGACCGACGACGGCGGGGCGCATGGACGCGTACGTCGACCAGCTGCAGGCCGCCGGCGGCAGCTTCGTGATGGTGGCAAAAGGCAATCGTTCCAAGGCTGTGACCGACGCGTGCCACGCGCATGGCGGCTTCTACCTCGGCTCGATCGGCGGTCCCGCAGCGCGGTTGGCGCAGGATTGCATCAAGAAGGTCGAGGTCTTGGAGTACCCCGAGCTGGGCATGGAAGCCGTGTGGAAGATCGAAGTTGTGGACTTCCCGGCGTTCATCGTCGTCGATGACAAGGGCAATGACTTCTTTGCGGATATTGCCGGGACGCTGGGCCAGAAGGTCGGCGTCAAGGGCTGACACGGCGTCGCCGGGGGCCGGACGAGCGGCGTCTGCGGCCCCCGGCGCTTGCCGGTCATCCTTACGGAATCGTGTAGCCGACCGTCCACGACGGCCACGCGAGCGTGCCGCTCTGCGTGCCACCCACCACGTGGACGTCGAGCGTCGAATTGGCCGGTACGATGACGCTTCCCGTCTTGGAGCACGTCGCCGTGCCCGCCGCCGTGGGATTCGTGAACGTACACGTGAACGCAGCGCTGTCGGCGCCGGAGACCTGCAGAGCGACGGTCACCGGTGCACCGGTGTTGAGCGTCCCCGACAGCACCAGCGACACGTTGAACGACGTAATCGTCACCTGCTGGGCCACCGTGATGCGATTGGCGTTCGTCGTGGTCGAGAACGTCGCCGTGCTGTTGACCGTGGCATAGCCGACCGTATTGCCGCCGCCGCTCACGATGTCGCCGTTGCAGGCGTTCGCCTGCGGGCTGCAGGTGCCGGCGTTGCCCGCCCAGCTGCAACCCGTCACGCTGGCGGGTGCCGGACTGCCGGGCACCACCGCCGAGCTCCATGCGGCGCAGGTGATCGGCGGGTTGCAGACCTTTGTCGTGCCGTTGCAGGAGCCGCTCGCGCACTCCGTGTCCGCCGTGCACGCGATGCCGGTGCCGCAGTTGCTGCCGGTGTGGACGCACGCGCCGGTCGAGCTGTTGCAGGAGTCCAACGTGCACGCGATGCCGTCGTTGCAGTTCTTGGGCACCGTCGTGCAGGCGCCGGATGTGCAGGAACCGCTGGCGGTGCAAAGCGATCCGTCCGTGCATGACGTCCCGTTGGCGACCGGCGCGTACGGGCACGTGTGCGTGGTCGGGCCGGTGCTGTTGCAGGCATCCGACGTGCACGAGTTGCCGTCGGACGCGCAGACCACGAGGGCGTCGGCCGGGCAGGTGGTGGCGGCGCCGGTGCAGGTCTCCGCAATGTCGCAGCCATCGACCGCTGCGCGGCAGACGGTGCCAGCGGGCGACAGGGCGTCGGCCGGGCAAGTGTTGGCGCTTCCGTTGCAGGTTTCGGCCGGGTCGCAGCCGCCGGCGGAGGCACGGCAGACGGTGCCCGCCGTGTTCACGACGTCGGCCGGGCAGGCCGCCGCGGCGCCGGTGCAGTTCTCCGCGACGTCGCAGCCACCCGCGACGGCGATGCGGCAGACGGTCGCCGCCGAGAGGAAGCCGTCGGCCGGGCAGGCTCCCGCCGAACCGTTGCAGGTCTCGGCCACGTCGCACACGCCGGCCGAGGCGCGGCAGACCGTGCCGGCGGCCGTCAAGGTGTCGGCCGGGCAGGCGGCGAGTGTGCCGTTGCAGACTTCCTGCGGATCGCAAGTGCCTGTCGATGCTCGGCAAACGGTGCCAGCTGCGGACCTGGCGTCCGCCGGGCAAGTGTTGGCGCTTCCGTTGCAGGTTTCGGCCGGGTCGCATCCGCCGGCGGAGGCACGGCAGACGGTGCCCGCCGTGTTCACGACGTCGGCCGGGCAGGTCGCCGCGGCGCCGGTGCAGTTCTCCGCGACGTCGCAGCCACCCGCGACGGCGATGCGGCAGACGGTCGCCGCCGAGAGGAAGCCGTCGGCCGGGCAGGCTCCCGCCGAACCGTTGCAGGTCTCGGCCACGTCGCAGACGCCGGCCGAGGCGCGGCAGACCGTGCCGGCCGCCGTCAAGGTGTCGGCCGGGCAGGCCACGCCGCCGTTGCAAACCTCTTGGGGATCGCAGGCTCCCGCCGAAGCGCGGCACACCGTGCCCGGTGCCAGCCGTGTGTCCGCCGGGCAGGTGTTGGCCGAGCCAGTGCAGGTCTCGGTCGTGTCGCACGCACCGGCAGAGAGGCGGCAGATCGTGCCCGCGGCGTTCACGACGTCAGCCGGGCAAGCTGCTGCGGACCCCGTGCAGTTCTCGGCGACGTCGCAACCGCCGGCCACCGCAGCGCGGCAGACCGTGGTCGCGGCCACGAAGCCATCCGCCGGGCAGGCGGCCGAAGCGCCCGTGCAGTTCTCGGCAACGTCGCAGATGCCGCCCGATGCGCGGCAGACCGTCGTCGCGGCCACGAATGCGTCCGCCGGGCAGTTGTCGAGCGAGCCGTTGCAGGTCTCCGCTACGTCGCAGACACCCGCCGAGGCGCGGCAGAGGGTGCCGGCAGCGACCTTGGCGTCGGCCGGGCAGCTGTTGGCCGAGCCGTTGCAGGTCTCGGCCGTGTCGCACGCACCGGCAGAGACGCGGCAGATCGTGCCCTCGGCGTTCACGACATCAGCCGGGCAAGCTGCCGACGATCCGGAGCAAGTCTCCGCCACGTCACAACCGCCTGCCACTGCCGCACGGCAGACGACCGCTGCGGATGCGGGCACGAACGCGTCTGCCGGGCAGTCATTCGTCGTGCCGTCACAGTGTTCCGCCACGTCGCAGAAACCAGCCCCTGCGCGGCAGATGGTCGCGCCGGAGAGCTTGGCGTCCGCGGGGCACGCAGCGCTGCTTCCCGTGCAGGTCTCCGCCGCGTCGCAGACGCCAGCCGATGTGCGGCAGACGGTGGTGTTCGCCGCGAAGCCGTCGGCCGGGCAACCGCCGCTGCCGCCGTCGCAAGTCTCGGCCACGTCGCAAGCGCCGGCGGAGGCGCGGCACACGGTGCCGGCGGCCTTGGCCGGGTTGCTGCAGGTGCCGGTCAGCGTGTCGCAGGTGCCGACATCGTGGCACACGTCCTGCGCGGAGCAGGTGACCGGGCTGCTGCCCGTGCAAGTGCCGGCCTGGCAGGTGTCGCTCGCCGTGCACGCGTTGCCGTCATCGCACGCCGTGCCGTTGGTCACCGGCGGGTGCTGCGGGACGCCTTGCGCGGTGCAGCTCTCGCTCGTGCAGGCATTGCCGTCGTCGGCAGGCACGTCGCTCACGGACGCCACGCTGACCGAGACGCCGCTGCCATTGCACTGAATCTGCTGGCAGTCGCCCGCGACCTGGACCGCGCCGGGCGTCGGCGTGCCCGCGGCGACGTTGTCGACGCCGCAGGTGTTCGCGTCGCAAGTGTGCGACTGGCAAGCCGTATCCGCGCCGCAATCCGACGCCGCGAGGCAAGCCACGCACTGGCCGCTGGCGCTGCACTTGATGCCGCTGCCCTGCGAGCACGCCGTGCCCTCGGTCTTGGCCGTGTGCTGCGGAACGCCGGCGATCGAGCAGCCCTCGACCGTGCACTCCAAGCCATCATCCGCCGGGATGTCGCTGACCAGCGCCACGCTCTGCGTGCCGCCGCTGCCGTTGCACTCCACCTGCTGGCAGTCGCCTGCCGTCTGCGCCGTCGTCGGCGTGCCGGCCGCGACGTTGTGCGTCGTGCAGGCATTCGCGTCGCAGGTGAACGTCTGGCAAGCCGAGTTCGTTCCGCAGGCCGTCGCCGTCAAGCAAGCGCCGGGAATCGCTGCGCAACTCTGCGCGGCACCGTCGTTGTTCGTGCAAGCGAAGAGGATCGGGTTGCCGCAGCCGCCGTTGTTCGTCAGGCACTCGTTGATGTCCGTGCAAGTCGGCGCCGCGCCAATGTTGTTGGTGCAGGTCGTGTACGTCGCGTCGCCGCAGCC
>CAIXAA010000525.1 GCA_903917305.1 uncultured Myxococcales bacterium
CTGGCGGAGCTGGCGGCCCTGGCGCACCGGCACGATCTGCCGCTGGTCTGCGATCTCGGCTCGGGCGCGCTGCATGCGGGCGTACGCGGGGAGCCGACTGTCGCGCAAGTGCTTGAAGCTGGTGCAGGGGCCGATCCTGCGCAGAATCCTCAATGGTACAGGTGTCTTGCTGCACACGGGCGCGGGCCGCGCGCCGCTGCCGGCGCCCGCCCTGCAGGCGATGACGCAGACGGCGCGCGGCTACTGCAACCTGGAAGTCTCCCTGGCGACAGGCAAACGCGGCTCGCGGCAGGAGGTGGTGCGGCCGCTGCTGCGCTGGCTGACCGGCGCGCAGGACGCGCTGGTGGTGAACAACGGCGCCGCGGCGGTGCTGCTGGCCCTGAACGGTGTGGCGCGCGGCCGCAGCGTGCTGGTGTCGCGCGGAGAACTGGTCGAGATCGGTGGTGGTTTTCGCATCCCCGAGGTGCTGACCGCGGCGGGCGCGCGGCTGTGCGAGGTGGGCACGACCAACCGCACGCACCTGCGCGACTACGCCGAAGTACTGGCGCAGCCGCGGCGCGGGCAGCAGGCGATCGCGGCGGTGCTGCACGTGCACCGCTCCAACTTCGCGATCGTCGGCTTCACGGCGCAACCGGAGCTGGCGGAGCTGGCGGCCCTGGCGCACCGGCACGATCTGCCGCTGGTCTGCGATCTCGGCTCGGGCGCGCTGCACGCGGGTGTGCGCGGAGAGCCGACTGTCGCGCAAGTGCTTGAAGCTGGTGCAGATCTGGTCACGTTCAGCGGCGACAAGCTGATCGGCGGGCCTCAAGCGGGCGTCGTCGTGGGCAAGGCGCCGTGGGTCGCGAAGCTCGCCGGCCGGCCGCTGGCGCGCGCGTTGCGGGTCGACAGCCTGGTGCTGGCCGGCCTGGAGCAGGTGCTGCGGCTGCACCTGACGGGCCATGCCGATCGCGATCTGCCTGTGGCTGCTGCGCTTTCCCAACCGGAGGCCGAGGTGGCACTGCGCGCGCAGCAGCTGGCGACGGCGCTGCGCGGGCACCTCGACCAGGCCTGGCACATCGCGGTCGAGCCGTCCGAGGCGCACCTGGGCGGCGGCACGGATCCGCTGGTCGCGGTGCCGTCGCACTGCGTGACGCTGTCGCACGCGGCGCTCTCGGGGACCGCGCTGCAAGCCGGCCTGCGCGAAGCGGAAATTCCGGTGCTGGGCCGCGTGCGCGGGGCATGGCTGTGGCTCGATCTGCGCACGTTGCAGGCAGGCAGCCACGGACAGTCGGCCGAGCAGATCGCCGCCGAGCTGGCGCCGAGCCTCCACGATGCGCTGTTGCGCACGCCGAGATCGACTTGAGGGCCCGTGCGTCTACAGCGGTAGATTGCGCGACGCAGCGCTTGGCTCTATCATCACCACGGGTTGATTTCGCTTGGACTGCAAGTGCCCGTGATTCGAAGAAAGAGGTGATGCAATGTCCCGATGGCGCAAGACACCAGTACGGATTCTCTGTGCGGTCGCTGTCGCGCTGGTCGCGATTGCATCACAACCTTCCGATTCTTGGGCGCAAAGCAAGAAAGGCGCCAAATCGCAGCGCACTGTGACCTTCGAGGACGACGTCATCGAGACGACGCTGCTGCGCCCCGACGGCGCGGTGGTCGAAGGCATCAACAAGAACAAGCGCGCCAGCCTCGTCCGCATCCGCACGAACTTCTTCGCCGAGATCATCCGTTCGGCCGAGGACTTGTAGCTCATGGCCAAAAAGAGCCGCAGTACGACCAAGGCGGCCGAGGCGACCGCCGCGCCCGGCCAGAGCCCGCTGAACCCGCCCGCTGCGGGGTTCGGCGACGATGACGCCACCGTCCTCGGGATTCCCGCCTTGGGCGATGCGGCGGACGCCGAGCGCGCGGCCGAACAGGCGCCGACGGCAGAGCTCGATGTCTTGAAGCCTGGCGCGCCCATGCGCAACGAGACCGTCAAGTTCGACACCGTCGGCCCGCGCACGACGGAGTTCGACAC
>CAIXAA010000526.1 GCA_903917305.1 uncultured Myxococcales bacterium
AGTTCGCGGGCCTTGAGCAGCCGGCGCAGGATCTTGCCGCTGCGCGTGCGCGGCAGGTCCGCGACAAAGGCGATCTCGCGCGGCGCCACGGCAGCACCCAGCCGCGCGCGGGCGAAGCCTTGGATCTCGCGCAGCAAGGCCTCGCTCGGCTCGATGCCGGCACGCAACACGATAAACGCCTTGACGATTTCTCCAGCCACCGCGTCCGGCTTGCCGATCACCCCGGCTTCGGCGACCGCCGCGTGGGCCATGAGCGTGCTCTCGACTTCGAAGGGGCCGATGAGGTGGCCGGACGACTTGATGACGTCGTCGGCGCGGCCCACGAACCAGAAATACCCGTCGATGTCGCGTCTTGCCAGGTCGCCGGTCAGGTACCAGCCGCCGACGAAGCACTTCGCGTAGCGCTCCGGCGCGTCCAAGTAGCCGCGGAACATCGAAGGCCAGCCGGGACGCAGCGCGAGCTCGCCCTCCATGCCGGTGGCGACCTCCTCCACCCGGCCGCGCTCGCGGTCGCAGTGCACGATGCCCGCCTCGATGCCGGGCAAGGGCTTGCCCATGGATCCCGGGCGGATGTCCATCGCCAGGAAATTGCTGATCATGATGCCGCCGGTCTCGGTCTGCCACCAGTTGTCGTGGATCGGCCGGCCCAGGGCGCGCTGCCCCCACACCACGCACTCGGGGTTGAGCGGTTCGCCGACGCTGGCGACCAGGCGCAGCGCGGACAAATCGAAGCCGCGCGGCAATTCCTCGCCGGCGCGCATCAGCATCCGCACCGCCGTCGGCGCCGTGTACCAGACCGTCACGCGCTGCTCTTGCAGGATGCGGTACCAGCGCGCCGCGTCGAAGTCGGCCTCGTCGACGATGCTGGTCACGCCGTGGGTCAGCGGCGCGAGGATGCCGTAGGAAGTGCCCGTCACCCAACCAGGATCCGCCGTGCACCAGAAGACGTCGTCCTCGCCGAGGTCGAGCGCGTAGCGTGCCGTGGCGTGGTGCGCCACAACGGCGCCGTGAACGTGGATGGCGCCCTTGGGCGTGCCCGTCGTGCCGCTGGTGAAGTGCAGCAGCGCCATGTCCTCCGGATCTGTCTGCTGGATCTGGTAGTTCGACGACGCGGCGCGCAGCAGCACGTCCCAGTCGAGGCAGCCCGCCGTCTCCTCGCCGTCCAGACCGCCGACCAGGATGACGTGGCGCAGTTTCGGCAGATCCTTGCGAAAGGCAGCGACCTTGCGCCGGTACAGATCCCGCGTTGTGACGAGCACTTCGGCCCCGCCAAGGGTCATGCGGTGCTGGATCGGCTCCGGGCCAAAGGCCGAGAACAGCGGCGTCGCCACGCACCGGTGCTTCAGCGCGCCCAGCACGCCGATGTAGAGCGCCGGCGTGCGGCCAAGGAGCAGGAAGACGCGGCCGCCCCTGCCGACACCCAACTTTTCAAGAACGTTGGCAAACCTGCTCGTCTCCGCGCCAAGCTGCGCGTAGGTCCAGTCGCTCACCGCGCCGCGCCGGTCCAGGCAGCGCAAGGCGACGTGGCTGGCGCGCGGTCCGCTGGCGTGGCGGTCGACGGCGACGCGGGCCATGTTCAGGCCTTCGCCTTGCGTCCCCGTGAGTTGCTCCCGCGCGGCATCCCAGGAAAACCGCGCACATTCCGCGGCATGGTCCGCCATTTGCGGCGACGGTGCGGCGCCCTGCGGCTGCTTTACGATGGCGTTCCAGTCCATGTCGCCTCCCGCTTGGCCGGCGCTGCAGCCTTCCCGTCGCGCAGCGCCTGCTCCACTTCCAGCACGTGCAGCGTCGTGCGCACGACGGCGTCTGCGTTGAGGCTGAGCGAATCGATGCCATGCTCCACCAGGAATGCCGCGAATTCGGGGTAGTCGGAGGGCGCTTGCCCGCAGATTCCGACCTTGCGCCCCTGGCTGTGGGCCACTTCGAGCAGGTGGGCGCAAGACCAGAGCACGGCCGCATTGCGCTCGTCGAACAGCGGCGCCACCGTCTCCGAATCGCGGTCCACGCCAAGGGTCAGTTGCGTCAGATCATTGGATCCAATCGAGAACCCATCGAAGATGCGGGCAAACTCCTCCGCCAGCAGGATGTTCGAGGGAATCTCCGCCATCACGTACACTTGCAGCCCGTCCTGCCCGCGCACGAGCCCGCACTCGCGCAGCACGTCCAGCACCTGCTCGCCCTCCGCCGGCGTGCGGCAGAACGGCACCATGACCTGGAGATTCTTGAGCCCCAGCACCTCGCGCACGCGGCGCACCGCGGCGACCTCCAACTGAAAACCCTCGCGGTATCCCGGATGGGCGTAGCGGCTCGCACCGCGCCAGCCGAGCATCGGGTTTTCCTCGTGCGGCTCGAACGTGGCGCCGCCGATCAACTTGGCGTATTCGTTGGTCTTGAAGTCGGAGAAACGCAGGATCACCGGACGCGGCCAGAACGCCGCCGCCAGCATCGCGATCCCCTCCGCCAGCTTGTCGACGAAATACCGGGTCTTGTCTGAGCTTCCCGCAGTCGCGGCGTCCACCGCCGCCCGCACCGCCGGCTCCAGCGTGTCGTAGTGCAGCAGCGCCATCGGGTGCACCTGCAGCCAACTCGCGAAGATGAACTCCATGCGCGCCAGCCCCACGCCGTCGGACGGCAGCAGCGCCTCGTGCAACGCCCGCTCCGGATTGGCGACGTTGAGCAGGATTTGCGTGCGCGGCCGCTGCAAGGCGCCCGGGTCCAATTCCTGCACGGAAAAGCGCAGCTTGCCGCTGTACACGACGCCCTCGCTCTCCGCGCACGACAGCGTCACCGGCGTGCCCGAAGGCACGGTGCGCGTGGCATCGCCTGTGCCGACAATCGCCGGAATCCCCAACTCTCTCGCGATGATGGCGGCGTGCGAGGTGCGACCGCCACGCTCCGTGACGATGCCCGCGGCGCGCTTCATGATGGGCTCCCAGTCCGGGTCGGTCGCGCCCGTCACGAGCACCTCACCCGGCTGGAACTCCGCTATCTGCCTTGGATCTTTCACCACCCGCGCCGTACCCGTCGCGATGCGCTCGCCAACGGCCAGACCGCGCGTCAGGACCGGCCCTTGCTCCTGCAGCGAATCGATGCGAAGCATGGGTTTGCGCTGGCCAAAAACCGTCTCCGGCCTTGCCTGCACGACGAACAGCTCGCCCGTCACGCCGTCGCGCGCAAACTCGATATCGACCGGCGTATCCGCGCCACGCTGCTGCGAATAGTGCTTCTCGATGGCCAGCGACCAGCGCGCCAGCGTCAGCACGTCGTCGTCGCTGAGCGACAGGCGCAACCGGTCTTCTTGCGGCACGCGCTCCTCCCGCACGCCGCGGTGGCCGACCTCGTCGTAGACGATGCGAATGTCCTTGTTGCCCGGGCGCCGCCAGCACAGCGATGCAAAACCTTGTTCCAGCGTGCCCTTGTGGACCCAGAATTGGTCCGGCGTGACGCGGCCTTGCACCAGGGTTTCGCCCAGGCCCCAACACGACGTGACCAACACCATGCCGCGGTGGCCGGTGTCGGGGTCGAGCGTGAAGATGACGCCGGCGCTGCCCTTGTCCGCGCGCACCATCTTCTGCACGCCGACCGAAAGCGCGACGCGGCTGTGGTCAAATCCCGTGTCTTCGCGGTAGCTGATGGCGCGCGGCGTGAAGAGGCTGGCAAACGACCGGCGTACGGCGGCCAGCAGCTCCGTGCGGCCGCGGACGTTCAGGAAGCTCTCCAGCTGCCCGGCAAAACTTGCCGTGGGCAGGTCTTCGGCCGTGGCAGAGGAACGCACGGCGACGTCGGTGGTCTCTTCGCCGTAGTTGCCAGAGAGCGCCTCGTACGCGCGAAGGATCTCCGCTTCGAGGGCAGGCGGCAGCGGCGCGGAAAGCAGCAACTCGCGAATGCGCGAGCTGCGTTCCAGCAAGTCCTTGTTGTCGCCAAGCTTTCGGCCCACGAGCGCGTTGCGCAGCGCTTCGGCCAGCCCGCCCTGCTCCAGCAGCAGCCGCCAGGCATCGGTCGTCACGACAAACCCGTCTGGCACGCGCACGCCCAGCGGGGTCAGGTGCTGCAGCATCTCGCCCAGCGAAGCATTCTTGCCGCCGACGAGCGCGACGTCCTGCAAGCCCACTTCGGACAACGGACGGATCCAGCGCATGGCGCCTCCTTGACGGATGGAGAGTCGATGCGGGCATGGCAACGCCGGGGACGGGCCTTGTCAAGGCGGTCACGGCGGCGGCGCAAAGCGGCTGTGATGCCGGGGGCGCGGCGGATGCGAAGGCGTGGTGCCGGAGGCGCAGGTCGGCTGACGCCGGACAAGCCTGCCCAGATCGAGGAGAATCCGTAAGTTCATCAGGAGTTCAGGCACCTGGACGCGCGGTCACGCCGCCAGCGCCTCAGAGGTTGTGAGCCCTTGGTGGGATCGCGTGCGCCAGGAAACCGATCGGCGGCCCCAAATCGGCCGCCGCGCACCTACGGCAAGGTGATCCGGCCGGGGGCGCCTTGGTCGCCATTCTGCGTGTGGCACTCGTTGCAGTTGCCATTGCTCTTTGGATCCATCATGTCGCGGCTCTTGCCGCCCTGGAGGACGCGCGCGGTGTACGGCAGCGCCAAGGCGCCGGTGTAGGTGAAGTTGCCGGACAGGTTGGTCGTGAGCTTGGTGACCTGACCGTCCGCGCCCGTCAATTCGACCGTGGCGCCGGAGACGCCGGAACTGTCGTCGACGACGTGGAAGCAGCCGTAGACCGTGCCGGCGACCGTGAAGATCTTCTTGCCCTTTTGCGCGTGGCACGTGATGCAGGCGCGGCCCGGGTGCATGACCTCGCCCAAGCTGTCGCCCAGCAGCCAAGGCACGGTTTGCGGGCACGGCGGATCCGCCGAAGCCGCATCGGGCTCGGTCGTGGAAATGTCCGCCGGCGGCGGCGGCAGGTCCGGCGCGGCAGCAACGTCCGGCTTGGAGGGCACGTCGGGCGGCGCCTGAATGTCCGGAACCGCGAGAACATCAGGCAATTCAGGAACATCTGGGCGCACATCCACGCCAGCGCCTGCGTCCACGACCGCAGCCGGCACATCCTTGGCGGCCGCCGGCACGTCCGGCGCGGCGACGTCGGCTTTGGGCTGGCTGGTGTCGCCAAACAGGCTTCCCTTGCCGACATCCTGGGCGGCGGCAGCGTCAGCGCCTGCAGCGGACGCCGCCGGCGCGCTGGAACACGCAGAAACATCAAGCGCGATCAAAGAGATGCAGGCCATGCGGGCAGCCTGCGCAAAGAGTGGACGCATCGAGGACTCCGAACGGTGGGCGGGGAGAGGTGGCGCTGCCGTGGCCGCGAAGCTTCGAGTGTACGGATGTCCGGGCCGGGCGCAATGCGACTTGTTCCCATGCGCTGCAGTTCACAGAGACGCCACAAACGCTACTCGGGATCGCAAGCGCCGTCGCACGTCTGCACGACCTTGCCGTCCGGCACAAGAAACTGATTCACCTGGCTTTTGCTGGCCGTCAACTCGCGCACGGCGCCGTGCACCATGTTCCCGTCCTTGACCGGCACCGGCAGCAGGTCGGGCAGCGCCTGGTGGAAGTCGAACTCGACGATCGCGGAGTCCAGCGGCGCCGGCTTCTGCGTCAGCCCCCACACCACGCGCGCCGTCGGCGACAGCAGCGGCAACCCCAGGCTGCGCGCCATGACGTGCGACGCGATATTTGGCACTTGCGTATCGCAAATCCCGGTGTGCTGCAGGATGTGGCGCTGCTTCGGGGAACCGGGAAAGGTGTCCGTCAGCAGGTGCGGCAAATACGTCGCCGGATCAATGCGATCCAGCACGGTCTGCATCAGCAGCGTCGCCTTGAGCGTCCCCAGGGCGTCGCCGATCGAGCCATCGATGATCTGCAGGAAGGAATCGAACGGATTGGCGCGCGACATCATGAGCCCGAAACCCACGCCGCCCGAGCCAAACACGGCGCGGTCGATGCGCGGCGAGAGCGAGACGAACGTCGTGCCCAGGATGTGCCCCAGGCTGATCCCGTAGAAATACAGCTGATTCGCGTCAAACAGCGGCTTGCCGTCCTTGCCCTGCAGCGCCGGAACGTCCGCCAGCGCCCCATGCAGCGCCTCGCCAACCGCCAGCTGGTTCAGCATGCCCTGGTGGACGCGGTCGACGAAACCCATCGCATTTCCCATGTCTGTCGCGATCTTCTCGACCAGCTCGCCGACGTCCGGCGTGGACATGCCCCACCAGTCGACCGCGATGAGGATAATCCCGTTTTCATTCGCAAACTTTGGCTCGAACGCGCCGCCGTCGCTCATCTCGTGCCGCGTCATGAAAAAGCCGTGCCCGAACTGCACCACGCGCGCCGGCTTGGCCTGCTTGAGCACGCTCGGCGGGATGACCACCGTGAACGGCACCTGCGCCGTGCCGTTCTGCTGGATCTGCCCGTCTTTGCGGAACAAGAGACCGCCGGGATCGGCCTTGTCGAGGAACAGCGGCACCGTCAGCAGGCCTTCGATGCGCCGCGCCGTGTTGGCGTCCACGTCGTTCTCCACGCTGAGGATCGTCACCGCCACCGGCAGCGCCGCCATCGCGGCCAGGCCCTTCTCGCGCACCGCGAGCAGATCGCCCGACGCCAGCGGCTCGCTCTCCGTCGTAAAATCCCAAGCCAGCATCAGGTCTTTGCGCGCCACGCCGGCCTTGTCCAGCTGCGGGAAGATGTCCGCCTCGTAGTGCTGGCGGTCCGGCAGCGCCGTCGCCGGCTCATCGCGCAGCGCGAGGAAGTGCGCGGGCGCCGCGATGGCGCTCCCGTCCACGTGCCGCATGCTCGCGCGCAAAGCCACGATATACCGATGGTTGTTCTGCAAGCGCACCAGCGGCCGGAGCACCAGGGCGCGATCGTCCGGCACGGTCGGCCGCGGATCGATCTCCGCGAAATGCACCACGAACTTGCCGGTCTCCGCGTCGAGGATCAGCGTCTTGTTCGCCGGCAGCAGACTGTCGTCCAAGGACAGCATCGGCGAGGTCTGCAGCGGAAACGGCACGAGATCCGTGGGCGTCACGCCGCCCGGGATGCGCAGGGCGATCTGCGGCAGCACCGAAGCGCCGTCGGTCGGGTGCTGCGCGAACATGTCGATCGCCGGGCCGTTGTCGGTCATGTGCGGCAAGGCCGTCTCGGACAACAGGATCTTGCCGTTCACGCGCCAGGCGTCGCTGGGGAACGGCAACATGCAGTCCCACTCCGGCGCGAGCGGATTGCAGGTCGGCGCTGGCGCCGCGACGTCAGCGCTGGGCGCATCGGCGGCAGCGGCATCGGCTGCTGGCACATCTGAACCGGCAACGTCGGCAGCAAGGGTCGCCACGTGCGTGCCAGAAGCGGTGGA
>CAIXAA010000527.1 GCA_903917305.1 uncultured Myxococcales bacterium
GGTCTCGCCCAGGGTAGTGGCCGCCGGTGGCACCACTCTGAGCTACTCCGGCACGGGCGCACGGTCGGAGGTCGCCTGGTCGGGCACGGGCGGGGGCAGCAGCCTATACACGCCCGCGCCCAGCTACCAGAACAGCGCCGTCCCGGGCATGGGAACCGTCGCGCACCGCACCGTGGCCGACGTCGCCTTCAATGCCGATCCGGCCACCGGCCAGTACGTGGCGCTCGTCCAGCCGGGCAGCAGCACGGTGAAATGGGTCAGTGCCGGCGGCACCAGCCTGTCCACCCCGCAATGGGCCGGGATCATCGCCGCAGCCAACGCCTTGCGCGCCGCGGCCGCCCAGCCCGCGCTGGGCGCTCCCCATGCAATCCTGTATGGCCAGATCGCCACCCTGCCCTGGACCTATGCCAGCGGATTCGCCGACATCACCAAAGGTTCGGACGGCACTTGCGCGACCTGCTCGGCCAGGATCGGTTACGACCCGCTGACGGGTCTGGGTACGCCCAACGTGACCAGCCTGCTGGGCACGCTCTCGGAGGCCGCGACTGCCGCCACGGCGCCGGTTGTCACCGCCGCCGGCATCACCGGCACGGTCGGCACAGCGCTGTCGTTCACCGTCTCGGTGAGCGGCCCCAACCCCGTCAGCTACAGCCTGAGCGGCGCTCCCCCGGGCATGCGCATCGACAGCGCCGGTACCGTCACCTGGTCCGTGCCCATCGCCGGCACCTACGCCGTGACCGCCATCGCCACGGACACCGCGACCGGGCTGAGCGGCCAGGGCGTCTACACCGTCACCATCGCCGCGCCGAAACCCCCGGCGGTCGGCTCCGCGACCATCACCGGCAAGCCCGGCACGGCGCTGTCGTTCACAGTCTCGGTGAGCGGCCCCAACCCCGTCACCTACAGCCTAGGCGGCGCGCCTGCCGGCATGTCCGTCAATGCTGCCGGCGTCGTCAGCTGGGCCAGTCCGGTGCTCGGCACTTACGCCGTGACCGTCACCGCCAGGGACATCAAGACAGGGCTGAGCAGCCAGGGCGTCTACACGGTGAAGATCAGCGCGGCGGGTCCGGTGATCACGGCCACGGCCATGACCGGCGTGGCCGGCAGGGCGTTGAGCGGCACGATCGGCTTCTCGGACTCCGGCGCCGCCTCGCTCTCGGTGTCCATCTCCGGCGCGCCGCTGGGCATGACCTTCTCCGTGAGCGGTCAGACCATCACCGCCCGCTGGGCCAGTCCGGTCACCGGCAGCTACAGCCTGAAAGTCTCGGCGCTTGACTCGGCCGGTCTGAGCGCCCAGGCGAACGTCCCTGTCACGATCAGCGCGCAGTGATCAGCGCGGGTCGGCGGCGCAGACAGGTTCTCCTGGCGGGCCTTGCAAGACGCCCGTTCGGCAGCACACCCTAAGGAGCCGAGCATGAAATGCCCCTACTGCAAAGAGGAAATTCAGGACGGCGCGAGCAAATGCAAGCACTGCTACTCGAACATCGGCGCGGCCCCGGGTCAGGCGGCGCCCGTTCAGGGCGACTTTGTCGAACTGCTTTCCGCAGCGCTGAATCTGTGGAAAGCGAATCTCGGCGACCTCGCGGTGCTGACGCTGATACTCCTCCTGGTGGTTTGGATTCCGGTCGCCAACATCGGATTCGTTGCCGGTTATGTCCGTTCCCTGATCAAGGTGGCGCGCGGCGAAGGCAAGGCCGAGGTGGGCGGACTGTTCAAGGCATGGGATTGTTTTGGCAACCTGTTCGTCTACGTGCTGCTTCTGATGATTGCCTGTGTCGTCCTGCACATCGTGCCCATCCTCGGCGCGCTGGCTTCGATGGCCCTCGGCTTTGCCGCGATGCCCGGCCTGTACGCGATCATCGATGGCAAACGGGGCGCCATTGACGCCTTCAAGTGGAGCCTGGAGACAGTCCAGGCGGACTTCGTCAACTGGCTGCTCGCCTGCATCGTCGGCTATGTAGTCGCCATGGCCGGCCTCGTCCTGATGTTCATCGGCGTCATCTTGAGCGCGCCGCTGGGGCTGCTGATCTTTGTCCGGCAGTACGAGCGCGTCAAACCCGGCTAGCGGGAGCCCACGGCCAGTCGCCGCTCCAGGCTGCTGCCGACGCGCGACAGCGAATGACAGCCGAGCCAGTAGATCAGACCGATGAAGAGATAACCTTCGAAATAGAAGGAACGCCACTGGGCATCGCCCGACAGCGCCAGCGATAGCGAACCGGTCAGCTCGTAGAGGCTGACCACGGTGACCAGCGAAGTATCCTTGAAAATGCTGATGGCGCTGTTCATGATCGAAGGGATGACCGCGCGCAGCGCCTGGGGCAGAACGATCCAGCGCAGCGCCTGCCAGCGCGAGAGGCCGAGTGCCGCCGCCGCGTCGTGCTGGCCGGCGGGCACGGCCTGCAAGCCGCCGCGCACGGTTTCCGACAGATAGGCGGCGGCGAACAGGACGATGCCGGCCAGGACGCGCACCAGCACGTCGATCGAGGTGCCTTGCGGGAGAATGATGGGGAGCAGGAAGGAGGCCAGGAACAGCACC
>CAIXAA010000528.1 GCA_903917305.1 uncultured Myxococcales bacterium
GGCCGGAATGACGCCAGCCACGGCGATCGAGGCGCCGGCGGAGATCGGCCCTGAGCCGAGCTTGCGCTGAATCGGCATCTCCGAGTCACTGTTCACGTAGTGACGGTGGGGCTGGATCTGGGCATCGGGCGGCGGCGGGTGCGGGTTGTGCGGAACCGGCGGCGCTTCGGCGGTGGAGGAAGGCCGCGAGATGGGCGGGCGGAACGGCGCCAGGACATCGACCGAGGACGAGGAGTGCAGGCCCGTGCGGCTCACGAGGCGCCGCTCTCCGGGCGCCAAGGCGTAGACAGGCCAGGACTGCGACGGATCCTCGACGCCGACCGACCCTTCGGCGCCGGCACGGCGGCCGACGGCCAGGGAGGGCTCCTGATCGCGCGGCGTGAAGGCACGGCTGCGGGCATCGTCCGGTGCAGGATCCCCAAGGAAGCCTTCGCTGGTGGCCGGCTCGTGGACGTCGGACACGCCGCCGCGCCCGGGCCGTGCCGCCGCGGGGACGCCGAGCGGGCGCAACCCCACGGATGGCGGGCGGGCGCTCAGCGGCTCGCGGCCCATCACGCGCGCGGCGCTGGACGCGGGGCGACCGGCAACGGGCGGCGCGGCGACCGGCTGGCCGGCGTGGCCGATGGTGCTCGGCGGCACGTCGACGATCTCGAGGGTCGACTTCGACGGCCGCGCCGCCGGCGCAATCACCGGCGCCGACCAATTGCCTTGGGCGCGGTAGATCGCCGAATGGCTGCGGACGATCGGCGCCGTCGGCGGATCGGCGCCTGCGGGGACGCCGATTGGTCCCGTGTCCGAGTTCTGCCCTGGCCGCGAACGGTTCAGGAAGGCCGCGATGGCGAACTCCGGCACGCGGCCGCCGCGCAGATCGCTCAGGTTCAACCCTTGCATGTGCAGCACGCCGACGAGGGTGCGCAGCAGCGGCTCGGCGCCGAGTTCACAGCGGGCGATCTTCCACACCAGTGCAAAACCAGCCGGTTGCGAGCCGCCGGGCGCGACCACGCGCGCCACCGTGCCTTCCAGCTCGACGATCGGACTGCCGCGGCCGGAGGTACGCAGCTCGATGTACAGCGTCTCGCCCAGCTGCGGCGGCGTGCGGCACGAGAAGAAGCCTGCCGCGGGGCCGACTTGGGTGCAGATGACGTCGAACGTGTCGTCGCTGGAGCGCGCCGTCGCCTTGATCAGGACCGGATGACGGGGGTGCTGTCGACGATCTTGGAACATCGGCCCTCGCCCGTCGCAGCGGGCGCACGCGCGCCACAACTCCGTGGCGGCTGTACAATCCGCAACACGATAGCAGATCGCTCCGGCCGGTCCAACGCGAAACGCTGCGGCAAGGACCCCGGGCTCCCACGCGTCGCGCTTGTTGGGGCAGCTCGAGAAGCTAGGCGGCCGGGACTTCGAAGAGGCCCGCCGCGCCCATGCCGCCACCGACGCACATCGTGACGATGCCGTAACGGCCGCCGGTGCGCTTCAAGTTGTGCAAGAGCGTCGCCGTCAGCTTGGCGCCCGTCGCGCCCAGCGGGTGGCCCAGCGCAATCGCGCCGCCGAGCGGATTGACCTTGGCCGGGTCGAGCCCGAGGGCGCGCATCACCGCCAGCGACTGCGCCGCGAAGGCCTCGTTGAGCTCGAACTGGTCGATGTCGCTCACATGGAGGCCGGCCTTGGCCAGCAGCTTCGGCACCGCCGCCACCGGGCCGATGCCCATGATCTCCGGCGCCACGCCGGCCACCGAGAAGCCGCGGAAGATGCCGAGGATCGGCAGCCCCATGGCCTTGGCGCGCCCAGCCGACATCAGGATCGTCGCCGCGGCGCCGTCGGTCAGCGGGCTCGACGTGCCCGGCGTCACCGAGCCGCCGACCTGGAACGCCGGCTTGAGCTTCTGCAGGCCTTCGAGCGTCGTCTCCGGCCGCGGCAGTTCGTCCGTCGCCAGGCTGCCTTCGGTCGTCACCACCGGGGCGAGCTCCGCGTCGAACAGGCCCGCCGCCATCGCCGCGCCGGCGCGCTTCTGGCTCTGCAGCGCAAACGCGTCCTGGTCTTCACGGCTGACGTTGTGCTGCTTGGCCACGAGTTCCGCGGTGTTGCCCATCGGCATGTACACTTCCGGCCACTCGCGGATGATGTGCGGGTGCGGCGCGATCTTGAAGCCGCCCATCGGCACCTGCGACATGCTCTCGACGCCGCCCGCGAGGATGACGTCGGCACCGCCGGCGGCGATGCGCTCGGCCGCCTGGGCGATCGCCTGCAAGCCGCTGGAACAGAAGCGGTTCACGGTGACGCCGGGGACTTCGACCGGCAAGCCGGCGCGCAAGCCTGCGATGCGCGCGATGTTCATGCCCTGGGGACCTTCGGGCATGGCGCAGCCGAGGATGACGTCCTCGATGTCTGCGGGATTGAGCCCCGGCACCTTGGCGAGCGCCGCGCGGATCGCGGTGGCGGCCAGGTCCTCGGGGCGCACGCGCGCCAGGCTGCCCTTCAAGGCGCGGCCCATCGGCGTGCGCACAGCGGCGACGATCACGGGAGTCTTGGGATCCATGGTGTTTCTCCTTCGATTCGAACGACAAGGACCTTCGGGTCGGGGCAGGTGAGCTGCGGCAATGCCGAAAAAACACGGTCGCGAAGCGTCTATCTGGCGGCCGAAGGCCGGAAAATCGGAGCGGGCGCGTTAGAGCGCCACGGAAAACGATGCCGTGGCGCCACGGAACTAATTACGAAGCGGCTTGCCCGTCGTCAGCATGTGCGCGATGCGATCCCGCGTCTTCTGCATGCCGCACAGGCGCAGGAAGGACTCGCGCTCCAGATCCAACAGGTCCTGCTCGGTCTTCATGCCGCCGCCGACGCCGCCGCACAGGATGGTGGCGACCTCGTGACCGACCGCGCAGTCGTGCTCGCTGGCCTGGCCGGCCACCTTGAACGAATACAGCACCATGTCGAACAGCGCGATGCCCTCGGCGCCCGGCAGCAGGAGGTTGTCCGGTGCCAGCGCCGGCCGGTAGCCGGACGCCGCGAGCTGCAGCACGACGCGCTTGGCGTCCTCGATGCGGCGGTCGGAGTCGATGCTCCAGCCGTCCACCGCGCGCAAGAACCCGAGTTCACGCATGTTCCCCGCGCCCGTCGCCACCTTGGCCAGCGCGATCGCCTCGAACGCCCGCTGCAGGGCGAGCGTGCGATCGATGCGCGCCTCCACCGGGATGTTGTCGAGCGCGCGAATCGTGAACTCCTTGGTGCCGCCCGCGCCCGGAATCAGGCCGACGCCGACTTCGACCAGACCCATGTAGGTCTCGGCCGCCGCCTGCATGCGCGAGGACTGCATCGCGATCTCGCAACCGCCGCCAAACGTCATCTGGTGCGGCGCGGCGACGATCGGCGCGTGCGAGTACTTGAACGCCATGAACAGCTTCTGGAACAGCTGCACGGACTCGTCGAGCTCCTGCCACTTCTGCTCACTGGCCATGCCCGCCACGAAGGTCAGGTCGGCGCCCACCGAGAAGTTGCCGCCATCGTTGGCGATGACGAGGCCCTTCCAGCCGTCCTTCTCGATGCGCTCCAAGGCCTTCCAGCCCATCGCGATGATGTCGCCGTTCAGGCTGTTCATCTTGGTGCGAAACGCGAGGTTGAGCACGCCGTCGCCGAGGTCGATCAGCTGCGCGCCCGGATTCTCGTCGACGACCTGCGAGTTTGCCCGCAGGCTGTCGAGCCAGATGCCCGGCAGGGCCGGCACCGCGACGCGGCTCTGGTTCGCGTGCAGCTGCGAGCGGTTGGCCGCGCCGCCCTGATAGAAGGACGTCTCGCCGCGCGCCAGCATCTGCTGCACGAGCTTGGGCACCGCGCGGCCTTCGGCTTCGAGGCGATGCGCGACTTCCGCGACGCCGATCGCGTCCCAGATCTCGAACGGCCCGAGCTGCCAGTTGAAGCCCCACTTCATCGCGCGGTCGATGCTGATGCAGTCATCGGCAATCGTGCCCAACAAGTCGGCGGCGTAGACCAGCGAGTGCGACAGCGCCTTCCACGCGAACTGGCCGGCGCGATCCTCGGCCGCCACGAGGCCCTTGATGCGCGCGCCCATGTCCGGGGTTTTGTACGCCTTCTTGAGCGAGTCGAACGCCGGCTTGACCTGCGCGACGTACGTGCCCGTCTTCGGGTCGAGCACGCAGATGTCCGAACCGACCTTCTTGTAGAAGCCCGCGCCCGCCTTCTGCCCGATGGCGCCCTTGGCGACCATCTGCTTGATGACCTCGGGCGTGTCGAACATCGCGCAATTCGGATCTTCTTTCAGGTTGTCAAAGCAGTTCTGCGCGACGTGGCCCAGCGTGTCCAAGCCCACGACGTCCGCGGTGCGGAACACGGCGCTCTTCGGGCGGCCCATGGCCTCGCCGCAGATGGCGTCGACTTCGTCGATGCGGTAGCCCTCGTCGAGCCAGATGCGCACCGCGCGCATCATGTCGTGCACGCCGATGCGGTTGGCGATGAAGTTGATGGTGTCCTTGGCGTAGACCACGCCCTTGCCCATGTCGTCCTGGCAGAAGGCCGCCATCTTGGCGGTGACGGCCGGATCGGTGTCCGCGCCGCTGATGATCTCGACCAGCTTCATGTAGCGGACGGGATTGAAGAAGTGCGTGACGAGGAAGTGCTTCTTGAAGCCCTCGCTGCGCGGCTCGGCCATCGTCGCCAGCGGAATGCCGGAGGTGTTGGAACTGACGATGGTGTGCGGCAAGCGCACGGTCTCGAGGGCGGCGAACACCGCGTTCTTGATGTCGATGCGCTCGGTGACGGCCTCGACGACCCAGTCGCAGGCGCCCAGCGCCGGCAAGTCATCGACCAGGTTGCCGATCTGGATGCGCTTGGCTTCCGACGGGCGCTGGATGATGGCCGGCTTGAAGCCGAGGGCGCGCGTCAAGCCGCCTTGGGCGATGGCGTTGCGCGCGGCGCGGGTCTTGGCGGTGCCGTCAGCGGCGGGGGCGTCCTTGGGGACGATGTCCACAAGCAGGACGTCGACACCGGCGGAAGCGAGTTGGGCGGCGATTCCGGTGCCCATGACACCGGCGCCGACGACGCCGACGCGGTTGATGCGATGGATCGACATGGCAAACCTCGAATTGTTCGTTGAAGGGCGGCGGGTGCAGCCTCGCGGGCGGCGCCAAGCGCGCGGGAGTCTACGCCAGACGTTTGCCGCTGCACAGGGCCGCACAAGTTTTGCTGTGTGTGGATTACTTGAGCTTTCTCTCAAGCCAGCTGCGGATCCGCTCGATCTCGGACTCCGGCACGCTGTGCCCTTCGCCGTGCTCGACCAGCTCCACGGAATAACCCAAGGATTGCAGCTGCTTGACGGCGCCGCGCGCGGCTTCCAGGGGCACGACCGCATCGTCCGTCGCGTGCAGGTACAGCATCGGCGGCCGGTGCTGCGCCGCGACCGGTTCGGGCGGATAGATCAGGCCGCCGCCGATGCAGACCACGGCGCGCACGGCTTCGGGGTGGCGTGCCGCGTAATGTCCCGCAACGAAACAGCCTTGCGAGAAGCCAAACAGAGCAACGGGTTGCGCCGCGGCACGCACGTGGGCATCGATGTAGGCCAGCGCGGCCTCGAGATCGGCGCGGCCGCCATCGGGCTGGTCGCTGCGGTACCAGGCACGGCCATCGGCAAAAGGCAGGGGCGCCTGCAGGAAACGCCAGGAAAAGCCGCCACCCAGGCGCGATGCCAAGGCGGAGAAGTGCTCGGCCGTGTCGCCGCGGCCGTGCAAGCCCAGGATGACCGGCGCCGACGCGGTGCCGGCGGGTGCGGCAACGTCGACCCAGGTGCCCGGCAAGCTGCGTTCCGCGGGCTTGATGGCGGGACCGCCAGCGGCATCGGCGTTGGCGGCGGCGTCGGTGTCGGCCTTGGCTTCGCTGCCGGCATCCGCGGCCAAGGGCGCGGCACGCGGGGCGGGCGCAGGCGGCGTCCGGGAGCCGGCGTTCAGGGCCAGGTAGGCCAGCGCTACCACGCCAATCAAGGCGCCCACCGCTGCCAGTGCCCGTGTCCGGACGGGTTCCATTGCCATGCGTTGCGCCTCGGCCGTGAGCCCGTGGGCGGCACATCACAGCCAACCGGGCATCAAGCTGACGGGTGTACCATGCTGCCGGGCGCCTGCCAAAGCCCAGCTGGACTTAGCGGCCCGAGGGGCCGGCAAGGGCCAGACCGGCAGCGACGAAAGCCTTGCTCTTGCAGGGCGATCCATCGCGGTATTCGACGGTCACAGCCTCGCTGCCGACCTCGATCCAGGTGTGGCTGACGGTCTGCGCCAGCAAGCGGTGCATGCACACGGCGCGCGGCGAGCGGCTGGTGTCGTGACTGGAAAACCACTTGAGGATGCTGGATTTTCTTGCGGAACCATCGTTGCTGCGCACGGCGGCTTCCAGGTCGGACAGCTCGGCGCGGCGCGCGCGTTCGGTCACGTCGCGGTGCCAGAGCGCGGAGACCAGGACCGCCGGCAGGGCCAGCTGCGCCACGCGCAGATCCCCGCCATCCCACAGCACTTCCAAGGCCTGGGCGCCGCGATCGCCCTGCGCCGCCTGCGCGACGCCAAGCAGGAAAGGCCGCGTATGTCCTAGCACTTCATGATGCATCTCCGCCAGGCGCTGCTCGACCTCCAGCAGGCTGCGGCACTGCGCCAGGTCGAGCACGATGGCGCCGCGGCTGCGCACCGGTTGCTGCGCCTTCTTGGCATCCCCTTGATAATCATTGAGAATAGCGACGCACAGCCCGGCATCGTTGGCCGCCACCCAGGTGCCGCCCGCGTCGCGGTCGCGCGGGGCGACGATGCGCAC
>CAIXAA010000529.1 GCA_903917305.1 uncultured Myxococcales bacterium
CGCCCCTGGACGAACACCGACGGCGTACCGCTGACCTGGACCTTCTCGGCCGCGGCCACGTCCTGCTCGATGTACGCCTTGAACTTGTGGTCCTTGACGCACTTCTCGAACTTCGCCACGTCGACGCCCGCCGCCTTGGCGTGCTCGGCCAGCTTGCCCGCGTCCAGCTCCTGCTGGTGCGTGAACAGCGCCTCTTCCATCTCCCAGAACTTGCCCTGCTCCTTGGCGCACTGCGCGGCTTCCGCCGCCGGGAACGCGTTCTGGTGGAACGGCAGCGGGTAGTTCTTGAACACGAGGCGCACGTTGCTCGGGTAGGCCTTCAAGGTCTCCTCGATGGCCGGGCGCACCTTCGAGCAGAAGGGGCACTGGAAGTCGGTGTAGAGGACGATCGAGACGAGCGCGTCGGCCGGGCCCTTCACGGGCTCGTCGCCACGCAGCGCAACCTTCCACACGGTCTTGTCATCCGCCGGCGGGCGCTTCTGCGCATCGGCGTTCTGCGCCGGCGCGGCATCGGCCGGGACCGGGTCGCCCTTGAAGACCCAGCCGATCAGCTTGGCGCCCAGCTCCGGATTGGCAGCCTTGGTCAGCTTCTCGTTCAGGTCCGCGGCCTTGGTGCCCTTGCCCAGCTCGTCGTTCGCCTTGGTGATCTGCTCGTCGATGATCTTCTTGAAGTTCTCGATCGGCTGCGCACCAGCGACGTTGACGCCGTTGATGAAGAAGCCCGGCGTGCCGCGGACACCCAGCGCGTTGGCAATCGCCATGTCGCGCTCGATGTTCTTGACCATCTCCGGATCCTTCAAGTCCGCCGCGAACTTGGCCATGTCGAGGCCAATCTCCTTGGCCCACTTCTGGATGTTCTCGTCGGTCATGTCGCGCTGGTTCGCGAACAGCTTGTCGTACATCTCCCAGAACTTGCCCTGCTTGTGCGCGGCTTGCGCGGCGATCGCGGCCGGCTTGGCGCGATCATGGAAGGGCAGCGGCTGGTTGATGAAGATCAGGCGCAGATCCTTGGCGTAGTCCTTCTTGAGCTGGTCGACCGTACCGGCCGCCCGCGAGCAGAAGGGGCACTGGAAGTCGCTGATCTCGATGATCGTGATCTTGGCGTCCTCCGGGCCAACGGCCGGGAACTTGGCAGCCGTCGGAGCCTTGGGCTCTTCCACCTTGACCGCCTCCGGGGCGGCCGGAGCGGAAGGCGCTGCGGGCTTGCTGGTCATCCGTCCGCCCAAGAAGCCGATCACGGCGGCGGCGATGATGGCGATGATCGCATTTTCTTTCTTCATCTCGTCCTCGGTCTAAGGGGCAGCCCCGAACGCTGCGCGTTCTTGATGTCTTGCAGGCTGACGCTGCCGGTCGGCAAAGGGGGCGCCACCTGTTACGAAGCGGCGTATGCTATCCGCGGCGCGACCGTCGCGCAAGGCCTCGGAAAGTCCCGCGCCAAGAGCCGCGCAAGGCGACGCTTTGTCGCCCCTTGCGTCTGCCGGCCGGGTCCGCTGCAATGCGCAGCGTCCAGTCCGGACCAACACCAGCAGCGGGAGCTTCATGCCCAGCTTCTTCGTTCGCGCGATCGTTCTTGTCTCAGCGCTGGGCCTTTGCGCATGTCGCGGCGCCCAACCGCCTGCAACTGCACCACAAAGTGCGGATGCGGGGAGCGTCACCGGCCTCGATCCCGCGCCCGTCGACGAAGCCCTGCTCGAAGCCCTGCAGTCGTTTCGCGATCGCTTCGCCTGCAACGCCATCTCCGGCTGCCCGGCCGAGGCCGTGCTGATCGGCTTTGGCTGGGCGGCGCGGCCGCACCTGGAGCAGATGTTCCAGCGCGCGCCGAAGCAGGCCACGTACCGCGCCCGGGCCGTGCGCGCGCTGGCGGAACTTCGCGATCCGCAAGCGCTTCCCTTCCTGCGCCGCGTCGCGACGGACAGCGATCCGGAGGCCCGCGGCTACGCCGTGCTCGGCATCGGCCTGCTGGGCGCCCGCGAGGAACGCGCGAACTTCGAGCAACTCGCCGACTCCGATCGCACCGTCTGGTCAGCGGCGCCGCGCCTGAGCGCGCTGTGGGTGCTGCGTCGCTGGGGCGACCCGACCGCAGAGGCGCGTTTTCTCGAAGAACTGCGCCTGCTGACCAGCCAGCAGATGGCCGGTCCGGCGCTGACCTGGGGCTTGGAACTCTGCGCGCGTCCCGAAGGGCCTTCCTGCGACGCCGTGCTGCCGGCAGCCGCGCGCCACGGGAACTTCACGGTGCGCCGCGCGGCGATCCGGGCGATCGCGGTGCACCCGACGCCGGCGCTGGCGCCGGTCCTCGTCATGGCGGCGGCCGATCCCATTCATTCGCTGGCGGAAGTGGCGGAGCGCGCGCTGCGGGAGCTGTCGGGGCGGCAGGATCTGCAGGGCGCGGGCGCCTGGCGCGATTGGTGCGCGCAGACGAAGTGCGATCAGCCGGTTCTGGACCCCGAAGAACAGCCTTAGTCTCAAGCACTTCTACCCGGCGCGCGCAATCGGCAGCGTCAGGCAGCGCGGCCCGCCGCGACCGCGCGACAGCTCGGAGCCCGTCAGCGCCACGACCACGCGCCGGTGCCCGGACATCAGCAGGTCCGCATTCGGCACGAACTGTTCCGGCGTCAGCACTTCAAAGCCGGCGCGGTTCAAGGCGCGCAGCGTCCACGTGTTGCGCCCGTAGAGCACGACGCGCCCCGGTCCGAGGGCAAAAGCGTTGGCGCCATCGGTCCATTGCTCGCGTGCCGCCGCCCGGCTGTCGCCATCGCCGCATGTCACGATGTGCAGCTGGCACCCGAATTCCCCAAGGACGCCGGCCAGGTTGCAGCCCAGGTCGCGCTCCGGCTCGGCCAGATCCACGACGCGCACGCGATCCGCGACGTCCGAATACGATGCAAAGGCAGGCACGTGCATCAGGCACAGGCCCTCGTCCAGCATCGTCATCAGCGTGTCCAGGTGCATCGTCGCGCGCCGCTCCGGGATGAAGACGCCGAGCACGTGGCGCACGCCAAGCGCGCGCAGCTCCTGGGCAATCGTCAGCGCCGACGTCAGGGTCGTGCGCGCCCCGACGCCAATCAGCACCAGATCGCGGGACACCACCAGGATGTCGCCACCTTCGACGCAGCGCTCGTCGCGCCCCTCGTCCGACGAAACACCGTGAGTTCCCGCGCGAACATCGATCTTCGGCGCCGCTTGCAGGCGCGGATGGTGGCGCAGCAGCGCGCGCGCCAGGATGCCGTCGCGCTTGCGGGCGTTCAGGCGCGGGTAGCCGACCACGATGCCGCTGCCGACCACCGCCCAACAATCGCGTGCAAACATCCAGTTGGGCATCGGCCAGCGCAGCAGGTCAAAGCCGGTCTCCGGGTCGGTGCCGGAAGCCAGCGCCTGCACCAGCTCCGCCGCACCCAGCTCCCGCAGGCGGTGCCGCGCGCGCTCGAGCGCGGGTTTGGCCGTGCCGCATTGCCCTTCCAGTTCCAGCACTTCCTCGATCACGGTCGCGGCAACGCTCGCGTCCGCCAACACGCGCTGCAGCATCGAGCGCAGATCCAGGCAGCCGGCGCGCCCCGTCACGGCGCGAATCACATCCACGAGTTGCGCGTGTTCGGCCTGCAAGTGCGGCAGCAGCACCAGATCGTCGAACAGCAGGTAATCGGGATTCGGGCGGTAGCGGCCGCGCGCGTCCGCCTCGAGCGCCTCGATGTGGCGCGGCGCCATGCAGTCGAACTCGTCGCCCGGCGCGCAGGTGATGCACGCGGTCAGCGGCGCGGTTTCGCTCCAGAGACCTACCGGTACGGGCTCGGCCATGGTCTGCCCGCCTAAGGTCCAGCGGTAACGTTAATCGTGACCTTGACTTGCGCGCTCCAGTTGTAGTTCTGGGGCGCATCCGCGCTGAACGCCTGCGCCAGCGCCGCGAACTCGTACGGTCCCGGCACATCCGGCACGAAGATCAGGTCCGGCGTCGAGGTGGCCTGATCGGCGGGCGTCAGCCAGCGCTTGGAGCCCGCCGGCCTCGAGGTGATGATCCACAGGTAGTTGTTGCCGTTGTCGTACGCGCCCTTGGTGAACGTCGCCTTCAGGTGCACCGGCTGGCCGACCACCGCTGCCGGATAGTCCGCGGTCGCGCCCAGGCTCAGTGTCGGCGGCGCGTTCTCGGTCTCGATCGAGCCCTGCAGGTTCAGCGACTGCGTCACGATCGCCCCGCTGCACTTGCCCGCCGCCCAAGCGCCGGAGCAGTAGGTGATGTTCACGAGATCGTTGATTTGCAGCTTCTTGTCATCCGCCGGATGGAACTCCACTTCAAGCGGCAAGAGGCCCCACGCGGCAATGTCCTGGCTGGCAAACGGCTTGGTGAAGCCGTTGTAGAGCGAAGCCGGCTTGCTGCACGGATCCGAACCGACCACCGTCGCCGACGTGATGCAGGCGTTGATGACGCGCATCGTGGCGCAGCTCTGGTTGGCCACCACGAACGTTCCCGTGGCCTTCTGACCGACGCCAGCCAGCAGCCACAGTTGCGGCAGCGGGCCGAAGCTCGGCGCCGGCACATCGCAGCCACCGGCCGAGATCGGAATCGTGATGGTTCCGGGTACGTTCGCCTGCGTGAACGATACCGCGAGGTTGCCGTTGAGCGGAGCACCGGTCGCCGGGAACGTGAACTTGACCGTGAAGTAGATGGTCCCGGCCTTCGACACACCGCGCGGCGGATCGACGCAGGTCGTGTCCCCGGCCGTCAGGTGCATGCAAACCGAGTACATGCCGTCCAGCGTCGACTGATCCACCGTCGGATCAATCGCTTGCACGCCGATGTTGTTGATCGCCATGCTCGCCGGGCCGTCATTGTAGATCGCGCAAGTCGCCTGGCCGCTGCCGGAGGTGACGGCCGAGAAGTCGTACTCCATCTTGCCGCTCGCGGAAGTGCAGGTAATCGTGTACTTGTTGTCCGCCTGCGTCTTGGCGCTCAGCTTGACCTGCGCGTTCGGCTTGCTCGGGTCGTTCGTCACGATGATGACGTTCTCGTCCTCGTTGCCGTCGGTCTGGTCCGGCGAATAGCGCACGCAGATCTGCATCTTCGCGGGCGTCGACACTGGGTTGCCCGTGTCGCCGATGGCCGGGATGCAATCGCCCTGGTTGGGCTTCTCGGTGATGGTGTACTGCGCATTGGCCGGGTCCAAGCCCGCGTGGTCAAAGCACAAAGGCGCCGTGCCGGAGTTGCCGAACTTGTAGCAGTGCGTCGCCGGATTCGCCGCGGACGTGTTGATGAACGTGTCTTCCGTCGCGTCCATCGTGATCTGCGGACCGACCGTCGAGATGCCAAAGCACAGCGCCGTCGGACCCTTGCCCGCCGCCACGATGTCGTTGTGCTCGATGGTCAGCGTGCCCTGGCCGTTGTCGACCTTGTCCGGGCTCGGCGAGTAGACGATGTCGATGCCGACCGACTTCCCCGTCGCCAGCGCGATCGCGCCCACGCCCGGACACGACTTCGCGTCGGTCGGCTTGGTCGTCGTGTACTCCATCTTGAGCAAGGTATTCGTGGTCTCCCACTTGACCTTGTTCAGGCACAAAACGCTGTTGTCATTGCCGGAGTTGCGGATGACGACGTGCTTGCGGTAGGTCAGCTGCCCGTTGGTCTGATCCGGCGCGAACAGCGAGCACTTCCCCGCCGCGACCTGGATGTTGTCGACCATCGTGAAGATCTGCGGCTTGTAGACCAGGCTGTAGGGGTTCGAGCTGCAACCCGCCGCAGCCAAGGCCAGCAGCGCAATCGTCAAGGAATACGATAGCTTGTGTTGCGACGTCACGGTCGCCTCCTGTGATGCGCGCCCGACTACGGGAAGCAGAGCATCTTGTAGTAGATCGAGACCTTGTCGCCGGCCTGCGGCATGCAAGGTCCCTTGTCGTTGAACGTCACGGTGTTGGACGCGGCGTCATAGGTCCAGGAGCCCGGATCCGCGGGACAGACCTTGCCGTTGACCTTGACCTGGATCGTCGCCGGCTCCGGCGTGCGTGTCAGGAAGAACTGCTCCATGAGGCCGAACGCCACCGAGCCGATGTCCTTGAGCGCTTGCGCGTAGTTGGAGTCGCAGATGCTGCCGAACTTGCCGCCGGTGTCCTTGGTCATCTGGTACAGGCGGCTGCCGTCCTCCGCGCCGCCGTTGGCCGAGCAGCCGTTGGCGCCGGGATCGCCGGTAATCGCATGGAAGTGGAAGAGATTCTTGTTCGCCAGGCCCTTGAGCGAGTAGAACAGGTTCTCGTAGTACGCCAGCGTGCCGGTGCCGTGCTCCTCTTCGTCCGTCAGCGCGATGATCTCCAAGCCCGCGTTCTTGCGAAGGAACGTGCGGTTGTAGCCGCCGCAGAACATCTTGCCGTCGTCCGCGCCCTTGACGCAGTAGGCCTGTCCGCCGCCGCAATCCGCGTCCTTGGTGCAGGACTTGCTGGTGTTGGTCGACAGCGGCGAAGTCAGCGCCGCCACAGCGGAATCGAACACGTGCTCATCGCTCGAGCCGTTCGAGCCCGGCAGCGCCAGCTTCTGCAGCGAACCCGTGGGGTTCGGGCTCTTGGGCGTCAGGATGCGATCGCCATTCGAATCGCTCTGCAGCTTGCCGGACTTCTTGGAGTCATCCATGTCCGTCGTCACGACGCCGAGGTGGTAGTTGTTCGACCACAGCGTGGCAATCTGCACGAACGTCGCGATGTTGGACGACAGGTTCTGCTGCTTGTTGTCCATCGACGGCGAGTCGTCGACGATGAACAGCACGTCCACGTCCTTGCCGGTGCCCTGCACGAATTCATCCGTGAATTCCGTGTCGAGCGTGCCTTCGCCCTGCAGCGGCACGGTGAACAGCGTGCCCATGCACCAATCGCCCGGGTTCGTGCAGTCGGACGACGCCTGGCACGTGCCGGTCGTCTGCTGCTTGTTGGCGTCGACACAGGCGCCCGAGAGCCCCGTGTAGATGATCATCTGGCAGTTGTCCTTGCCGACATTCTGCGGACCGTACTGCACGCCAAAGCCGGTCGGCTTGGACTGCGACACCGGCAAGCCGGTCTTGGGGATGCCAGGCCACTGCACCGGCAGCACTTCCGGACCGCAGTTGTCGAGCTCCACCTTGGTCACGTTCACGTCGGTGGTGCCGGTGTTGTAGACGTTGACCGTCTGCACCGGCGACTTGCAACCGACCGAGACGATGCCGAAATCGACGTCGCCCGGCATCACCTGCACCGCAGCCTTGCCGACCTTGGCGATCATGTTGGGCTTGGCCGCGCTCACATTCTTGGTGAAGTCGATGGGCGGGTACGGAGCGATCGCGCCCGTCGCCGTGTCCTTGAACGAAACGGCGATCACGCCGTCGTACTCCGCGACAACACTCGGATCGGCGAACAGGCCGCCGTCCGCGGGCGCCGTGAACTGCACCTGCAGCTTGCCCGACTCGCCGGGTGCCAGGTTGAACAGCTTGGCCGCGGGCGCGAAGCTCTTGAACCACATCGTGCCGCTGTTGCTGCAGGTGATGGCGCCCGGGCCGATCGGCGGCGGCAAGCCATTGCCCTGGCACGGCCCGATGTTGACGTGATCGAAGGCGCAGTAGCCCGAGCCGATGTTCTTCAAGGTCAGCTGGATCAGCTTGGATTCGCCGTACGGCAGCAGGCCGAAGTTCAGCACCGCGGGCTGCAGCTGGATGTTGCACGACGCCCCGTCCGCGCGCAGCGCAGTGAGCGTCAGGACCCAGTCCGGCTTCTGCGGGTCGTCCGACTTGATGTGCACCTTGGTGCTGGCCGTCTGGCCGGTCGGCCCGAGCGCAACGAACTGCACCATGAAGTAGTCGCCTTTGCCGGCGTCGAGGACGCTCGAGGTCGGCGAAGCGCTCACGGGCGGGAAGTTGCCCGGCACCAGCGAGAACTCGCCGAGCGGGTCGGCGTCGATCGTGACGCTGCTCACCGTCAGGCCCGCGGAGCCCTGGTTGAACAGCTCGACCTTACGCTGCACCTTGATACAGCCGGCGTCCGTCGCCTTGGTGCACTGCTTGCCCTTGCCCACGATGGCGAAGTCCACCACGGGGTCCGGCGTGACCATCAGGCTGCCGGTGTCGGTCTGCGCAAAGACTTCCACATGCAATTCAGGCGTTTGCGGATCGTTCGAGTAGATGATCAGGTTGGCGATCGGCGAGCCGGTGTTCGGCATCACCTGCGAAGCGGTCAGCTCGACCTGCTCCATCACGCTGTCGCCGGACGCCACCGTCTGCTGCCCGTTCGGCGTCACGGTGATGGTCTTGACCAGGCTGATGCTGGACACCTCGATCTTGGAAATGACCAACGGCGCCAGACCCTTGGACAGGATCTTCATCGGCAGCGTCGCCTTGTCGTTCAGCTTCATGTTGCCGAAGTCGAGCTTGGGCGGAATCACCGCGATGCCCGGCGCGATCTCGTTGCCGCGCACCGGCACG
>CAIXAA010000530.1 GCA_903917305.1 uncultured Myxococcales bacterium
CAGGCGACGCCGGCGCCGCCAAGCAGGCAGATCCAGGCGATCGCAAAGCAGAAGGAGCGGCCGCCCACGAGGCCTTCGTGGTCGAACGTGCGTCCCAGCGGCACGAAGGTGCACACCAGCAGCAGCGCGGTCAGCGCCAGCCACCGCCGGTCGCGCAAGGTCGCCCACAGCAGCCCGACGGCCGCGAGGACGACGGGAAGGGCGGGCAGCCACTGCGGATGTTGCGACGGGGCCGCCAGGAACTGGCTCAGCAGGTGCCTGGCGGCGCCGAGGATCTCCTCCGTGGCGGGCGGCGGATGGTGCGATGGCCGCACGACGGCCAGCCAGACCAGCGCGCCGGTCAGCAGCCAGGCGCCAAGCCACAGCGCCGTGGCGCGGCGCACCAGGCGCTGGGCTTCCGGTTGCGGCGCGGCGAACAGAAGACCGCACGCGACGATGAACGGCAGTTGGGCAAAGACGTCGACGCGGGTCGCCAGCGCGAGAAAGGCCAGCAGGCCGGAGGCTGCCAGGTGCCCGCGGTGCGGACGGCGCAGGCCGGAGAGCCACAGCAGCAGCGCGGCCAGTTGCGCCGTCGATGCCCAGACATGCGCCGCACCCGAGACCGAGACGCGCACGTGCAGCGGCAGCAACGCGAGCAGCACGCCCGCCGCGAGGACGCCGAGATCCGCCAGACCGAGCATGCGGGCGACGCCCATCGCCAGCGGAATGGCCGCCGCGCCGGCCAGCGCGCTCGCGGCAAACAGCGTCGTGTCTGAAGTGGGCAGGACGGCGAACAAGAGGCGCTGCAAGCCGAGCGCGCCCGGGCCAAAACGCGCGTCGCCCATGCCGGACGGCGCCACGACCTCCAGGTACCAGTTCGCCAGCGACGGTGGCAGCGCGAGCCGGACGCACAGCGCCAGCGCCGTGACGCCAGCCAGCTGGAGCAGCCAGCGCCGCTGCGGAGGCTCGTTGCGCACCCAGGCGCGCAGCAAGAGGAAAGCCGCCAGGAGCGCCAGCAGCCACAGGCCCGCGAAGACCGCGATGATGCCGCGCGTCGGCGCTTGGGTGCGCTGGAACAAGCCGCCCTCGGGATCGCGGGCGACGGGCAGGGGCTCGCGCACGCTGCCCAGCGCGGTTGGAAGACCCGTCTGGATTCCAGGACATGCGCGAACCAGATCCGCCGGCAGTTGGGCATCGAGGGTCGTGCCGCGCAGCGTCGCATCTGGCAGGCAGCCGTGCGGCGCGACGGTGGCGGGGCTCAGCAGTTGCCCGTTCTTGCGCCAATGCGCCGTCGCTTGGGTCTCCTGGGTGTCCAGGCCCTGCCAGACGCAAGCGTCCGCCGTGCCCAGAAGCCGCAAATGGTCATGGAGTTGCTTGGCAGCGTCCGGAGAGATGCCGCGATCGCAGGTGCCATGCGCCGCGGCCGGCAGCACGGTCGCCGCCACCACCAGCAGCAGGCCGAGCTGCGCTGCCGAAAGCGCGAAATGCCTAGTGAATTTCAGCATAGTCCAGCGCACGTTGCGCCAGTTCGCCAACGCTCGGCGGCTTCTTCTGGCCGGGGAACAGCGGGTCGGCCACCGGCGCCTTGTCGGAAAGCAGGGGCTCGACAAGGGCTTTGATGCGGTCGGGCCGCATCGCCTCGCCTTGGGCGATGGCACGGATGGCCCCGGCACGGCGCAGCGGACTCGGGTCGGCCAGGAAGGCCTTGGCCTTGTCTTCCGGCACCTGGCCGACGACCACCGCCAGCGACGCCAGCGCCTCGCCTGACACGGCTGGATCGGGGTCGCCGGTCAGCCGCCGCAGCGTGTCGGCCGATGCCCACCAGCCCAAGGAGCCAAGCATCCGCAGCGCCAGCACCCGCGTCTGCACCGTTCCGCCGCCCGCGTCGAGCCAGTCGTCGACGCGCGTCAGCGTTGGCCCATCCACGTGATCGAGGGCACCGCGAAAGGCCAGCCACAGCAGCCCTTTCTGGATGACGGGATTGTCCTGCTCCAGCGCGTCCATCGCGTAGTCCAGCGGCGAATCGCAGCCAGCCGCGAAGATCAGCGTGGCCGCCGCCAGCACCACGTTGGGATCCTTGTTCTTCAAGTGCTGGGACGCAAAGCCGATGATGCGCGGCTCCACCGCCGCCACCACGCGCGCTTGCCGCAGCGCAGGCAGGAAGACCTTGGCATCGGTGTCGGTCAGCGCGAGCCGCGCCAGCGCCGCGCCTTCCGGTTCGATCAGCATGGCTTGCAGCTTGTTCTCCGCGGCCGTCTGCGCCGGCGAACCCGGCTTGGCGGCCAGCAGCGCCTTGCGCACCTCGGCGTACGCAGCTTTGGGCGCCTCGGAAACTGGCCGAAACACCGGGTCTTGCGCCATCTTGAGCGTGGCCTTGCTCTTGGCGTGTGCGGCAAAGTCGCACCACGGCACGCGCGGAGTGCCGCCCTGCAGCGGGCGCCGCAGGCCCACCACCATGGGGGGCGGCCACGCGCTCGGGTCGTCCAGCGGCGCCGCGCCCGCCGGCAGGGCCAGCAGCGCCATCGCGCAGAGCCCAAGCCCCTGCATCCACTGCCGCACCGACCGTTGCCTCTTCGCTTTGTCCACGGAATTCACCTCTGCGTTGCGCCAGCTCGGAGTGCTTCCACACCAGAAACAGCGAAAACCTAGCACTGTGCGGACAGTGCCGCTATGATCGGCTGCCGCAAGTCTGATTCCGCGCGGCAGGTGACGCGTGCAAAGCCCGCCCGAACAGCCGTCTCCCATCGCCTGGCAGACCTTGTTCTTCAAGGTCTTGCTGCTTGGCAGCGTCGCCGCGCTCGTGCTCTGGCTCATCATCCGGCTGTCGATCGTCACCGCGCCCATCCTCATCGGCTTCTTCATCGCCTATGCCTTGAATCCCATCGTCGTGCGGCTGCGGCGCTGGCGCGTGCCGCCGATCCTCGCGCTGACGGTGCCGGTGCTCGCGGTCCTGGCGCTGGCGGTCGTCTTCATCATCGTCGTGCTGCCGAACATGGCGCGCGAGCTGGTCTATGCCAGCCAGCATGCCCCGGCGCGCATCTACAACTTCATCTTGAAGCTCGACCCGTGGTTCCTGTCGCGCACGGGCAACCGCCTGTCTTCCCTCATCCATTACGACAGCTTGAGCGGCATGATGCAGCGCGTCGCCGCCGAGATGTTCGGCCCGGCGCAGACCCTCATCGGCTGGCTGCTCAGCAGCGTGCGCGACGTCTTCGTGGCCATCGGCAACTTCGCGCTGGTGCTGATTGTCGCGTTCTTCCTGCTGGACGACTACGAGAAGATCGTCAAGGGCGGTGCAGACTTGATTCCGCGCGGCGATCTCGCCCGCGTCACCCGCGTCGTCAAGCGCATCGACTCCGTGCTCGCCGGCTTCCTGCGCGGCGAGCTGCTGCTGCTGCTGGCGGCCGTCGTCTGCTTCACGCTCGGCATCGTGCTGCTCGAAGTGCCTTTCGCCTTTGTGATCGGGCCGATGGTCGCGGTGCTGTACCTGATTCCCTACGTCGGCGTGGTCTCCGGCCTCGTGCTGTGCGTCGTGCTGTCCGCGCTGGCGGGGCACTCGGCGCTGACGTCCGCAGGGATTGCCGGTCTTTTCATGGGATTCTACGTCACGGACCTGCTGTTCATCACGCCGCGCATCATCGGCAACCGCGTCGGGCTGCGGCCGCTGGTCGTGCTGCTCGGCATCGTCGCGTTCGGCGAGCTGTTCGGCCTCATCGGCATCCTGATTGCGATTCCCATCCTGGCGACGGGGCGGATCCTGCTCCTGGAAGCCGTCGAACAATACCGACAGTCGGCCGCCTACCGCGGCGAGCACGCGGGCGCACCGTCCCTGCCGCCAGAACTGGGGGACTGAATGCCCGAGGAAAAGACCCCGCCCGCCTGGGTTCCGCCGCTGCCCGATCTGCCGCCGGCACCCAACGCCAGCGAGACGGCGCCCACCAAGACGCTGCCCAAGCCGATCCTGTCCATCGGTCCGGCCGACGCCAAGCCGGCGTGGGCGGATCTCGAGCTGTTTCGCGGCATGTCGACCGAGGCGCTGACGGCGCTGCGCGGTGCGATGACGCCCGTGGTGTTCGAGCGCGGCGAGGTCATCCTGCGCCAAGGCGATGAAGGCACGGACATGTTCCTTCTGGATTCGGGCTCGGTGCGCGTGTCGGTGCGCGGCTCCATGCACGACACGAACTTCGAGCGCGTGCTGACCGCGCCGGCGCTGTTCGGCGAGATGGCGCTGGTGACGCGCGTGCCGCGCACGGCGACCGTGACGGCGGAGGAGACGTCGCACTGCCTGCGCGTCGGCAAGAAGAGCTTCGATGAGCTCGTGCACCGCAGCCCGCTGGCCGCGGAGTTCCTGACGCGCGCCGTCGGCGAGCGGCTGATGGAGGCCTCCTCCATCCAGCACGTGGGCAAGTACAAGGTGTTGGGTCGCCTGGGCTCCGGCGCGGTGGCGACGGTGTTCGAGGGCATGCACCCGACGCTGCACCGACCGGTGGCGCTCAAGATGCTGTCGCACGCGCTGGTCTACCATCCCAAGTTTGCGCAGCAATTCCACCAGGAAGCGCAGCTGGTCGCCCAGCTCAACCACGACCACATCGTGCGCGTGCTGGACACGGAAAAGGCCTACGGCACGCACTTCATCGTGATGGAGAAGCTGACGGGCGTGACGCTCGACGACCTCATCCACACCGGAACGAGCCTGTCCTGGGGCACGGTGCGCCGCATCCTGCGCGAAATCGCGTCGGCGCTGGCGTATTCGCACAGCCACGGTCTGCTGCACCGGGACATCAAGCCTTCCAACGTGTTCCTGACCGAGGAGGATCGCCGCGTCAAGCTGCTCGACTTCGGCATCGCCGTGAACGCGAACGCGTCGGCGCAAGGGCAGGGCTCCCTGATGGGCACGCCGTACTACATGTCGCCGGAGCAGATTCTCGGGCAGCCGCTCGATGGCCGCTCCGACCAGTACTCGCTCGGCATCCTGGCCTACGAGCTGATCACGCACGAAGTGCCGTTTGATGCGGAAACAATTGATGAATTGCTCGGGAAGCACCTGCGCGACGCCACGCCGGACCCGCGCGTCATCGTGCCGGACATTCCGGATGACCTCTGCGAATTCATAGCCAAGGCGACGTCCAAGCGCGCCGAGGATCGCTTCGCGACCTGCGACGACGTCTTCACCTTCCTGCAGCGCGCCGCGGAACTGCCTCTTGTCAAGCGGTTGGAGCTGACGACGGTGGCGATCTCCTACCACCCGAGCATGCGCGCGCAGGTGGCGGAGGCGCTGGACGAGCTGCGGCACAAGCTGGGCGACACGCCGGGCATCCTGCTGCTGCACGCGCACCAGAAGTCCGTGGACGTGCCGAAAGAGCCACACTAGCTGACTCTACTGGGGATACTGGCCGCGCACCGCCACCGCCGTCCGCAGCGGATGCAGCGCGAGCAGGTGCGCCACCACCCCCGCCTCCGTCGCCTCGCCGCGCTGCTGGCGCCACTGGTCCAGCTCGCCCAGGCACAGCGCCTGGTACGCGACCATCGCGTTGTCCATCCAGGACCGCAGCGCGAGCGTCTCGTTCTCGTCGCGCGCCGCCGCCAGCCGCTCCGCCTCGCCAGCCAGAACGATCAGCCTTTCGCGCACTTCCTGGGCATTGGGCGCGTCGCCCCACGCCTCCGCCCGCCGTTGCAGCAGCCCCAGGAACGGCCGGTGCAGCCCGTAGCGCTGCATGTCACGCCAGGTCTGCGCCACCAGGACGTTGTGCGTGCCTTCCCAGCTCTCCGTGACCATCGCGTCGCGGTACAGGCGCGGCAGGGGCGAGAAGTCCTCGATGGTGCCGTTGCCGCCCAGCACCTCGATACCCAGCCGCTGCATCTGGGTATTGCGCACGGAAGTCCAGTACTTGTTGAGGTTGACGCCCAGGCGCACCGCCTCGGACTCGCCGCCCTGCGCACCCAACTGCACCAGGTCGAGCGTGCTGGCCAGCGCGGCGCAAGCTTCCGTGTAGAGCTGGGCAACGGCCTCCCTGACAAGGGGAAAATGCGCGATCTTGCGGCCGAACGCCGTGCGCGTCGCGGCAAAGGCGCGCGCCTCGTAGAAGGCGCGCTGCATCGAACCGGCACAGGCCAGCGCGTTGTAAAGGCGCGAAGTGCCTAGGACAACCTCGATAACGGTCTGGAAGCCGTTCTGCAACGTGCCGACCTGCCAGGCCAGCGCGCCGTCCCAGTCGATCTCGCCGGACGCCATCGCGCGCGTGCCGAGCTTGTCCTTCAAGCGGCGAATCGTGAAATGGTTCGGAGGGTTCGGTGCCTGCGGCAGCGCGCGGTGCGCCAGGGCGCGCGCCAGCGGACCGCCTTTGGCGCCATCGGGCAGATCGTGAGGGACCAGAAACAAACCAAGGCCTTTCGTGCCGCCTGCCGCGCCTTCCGGCCGCGCCGTCACGAGGTAGAGCGGCGAATCGGCGACGGAGCAGAACCATTTCTCGCCGTAGATCCGCCAAACTGCGGGTGAATCATCGGTCTCCGGCGTCTCCAGCACGGCGCGCGACGCATTTGCGCCGACGTCGCAGCCGCCTTGCACCTCCGTCAGGAACTGGGAGCCGTGCAGGCGCGTCGCATACGCCGGATCGAGCAGCCCGGGCAAAAGGCCTTCCTGCAAGCGGGGATGCCCGACCTTCTGCAGCGCCTGGATGAGGCCGGCCGTGCAAGCCAGCGGACACGTGTGCCCCGCCTCGCCGTGGTGCGCCGTCAGAAAGACCAGCGCGGCCTGGAGCACGGCGTGCGCCGGATCGCCGGTCATGCCCATGACCCCTGAACCATAAATGATTTCGCCGAGCTGGTGGTAGCTCGCGTCGAAGCGCACGCGCTCCTGCCGGCGGCCGATGGCGTCCCAGCGCTCCAGCGTCGGCAGGTTCGGCGGCGTGCTGCACTTGTGCACGAGGTCCGCTGCGCCGGCGATGTCCGCCCCGTACTGCGCCAAGTGCGCATCCATGCGATTGAATTCCGCAGGGCTGCTGGCCCGTTCGACGAGGCTGCGCAGCAGGGGGTTGGCCTCGAAGTAGTTGACCGGCAAGGCGTCCAGCCAATCGGCGAGCTGTCGCCGCCCTGAAGCGATGGCGTCCATGAATCCTCCCAAGCTGAGCGTGGTGAAACGCACCACTCCTAACGCAACGCGCGACATCCGACAAGCGCCGCTGCGCGCCAAACCACGACAACTGCGCACGATTACCCGTCACCTGTGCATTGCCTTGACATTTGTCTAGGAGCCAGTAGATCTCCATCCCAGCGCTCGAGAAGCGCAACCCGGTGCTGATTATCGGGGTTGGAGACGGAGTGGACTTGACGGGGTTGGAGCTGCTTGACAGTTATCGACTGCTGTCGGGCGTCGCCGTCGACCTGCGCTCCGCTTCGCCGGCGGCGCGGCTCTACCTGGCCGACCTGGCGCTGCGGCTGGCGCAAGGGCAGGGCTACGCGGAGCTGCTGGCCCGCGTGCTTCGGCCCGACATCGCGATCTACGACGGCCTGAGTCCGCTCGCACCCGCGGCCCACGAGCTGCCGGCGGTGCGCGCTGCCCGCGATCTCGTCTACCGTGCCGGCGTCGCTGAAGGCACCATCGAGCCGGGACCGGCCGAATCTGCGGCATCTCCGCTGCCAGCCGGCTTGAGACCGGCGGTCGCAGGTGCGGTTCGCGTCAAGGATTCCGCGGGCTTGACGACCGAGGCCATCGTCACGGTCGGCGAGGCCATGGATCTGCTTGGAATTACGAGACAAGCCGTCATCAACGCGGTCCACGTCGGCCGCGTGCGCGGCGAGCAGCACGGCAAGCTTTGGGTGCTTTCGCGCGAGGACGTGCTGCGCTACCGCATGGCCCGCGACGACCGGCGACTGACGCGCTCCGCGGAGCCGTGACAAGTCCGCGTGTCCGTGTAGACTTGGCCGAACGACGCTGCGGGCTCTCCCTGCCCGAGCAAGAGGCTGCATGGCGAAAATGGCATGGTTCTGGCGCAGCTTGTGCGGGTTCACCCTCGTCTTCACGGCCGTGCTTGCTGGAACCCAACCTGCGGTGGCGCAGTCGAAGGCGGGGCGCAAGAGCTCGCCGTCCGCGCTCATCGCGCACATCCTGACGCTGGCGCCCGGCAAGGAGCGCGACGATACCGTCGATCAACTCATTGATTTCGGTGCGGATGCCTGGCCGGAGACCCGGGGGCGCCTCGATGCGCTCGCGGCGACCAAGGGCGGCGACGACGTGCTGGTCGACGTGCTGCTGGGTCTCGCGCCGGCGAGCATCGACGAGCTGGTCGCGCGTGCGCCCAAGCTGAACGATGCCGCCGCGATCCGCGTCGCTCGCGCCGTGCTGCGCTACGCGCCGGACACGCGGCAGCTGCAGATCCTGGAGCAATTCGCGAAACGGAACGATGACGCGCTCTTGCTGCTCGTGCTGCCGGAGGTGCTGGGCCGCGACGCGCCGGTGGCATTGGCGCGCCTGACGATGCTGGTGGACGACAAGCGCCCGAATGTCCGCGCCTATGCCATCGACACGCTGGTCGCCAAGAACCACACGCCGGCGCTGCCGGTGCTGGTGCGCCTGCTCGGCATCGAGCAACTCAAGCCCACGGCGGACAACATCTTCGTGCGGCAGAAGCTGATCCACGCGATTGCCAAGCTGGGCGCGGACTCCGCGGTGCCGCCGCTGATGGAGGCGCTCGACGTGCCGGACCAGCGCGAGGCCGTGTTGGATGGCCTGCTGACGGTCGGCGCGCCTGCCGTGCAAGCCGCTGTGTTCATGCTGCGAACCGCGGATCGGGCGCGGATCGAGACGGCGCTGGGCGTGCTGACGCACCTGCGCATCCAGGCTGCGCCCGCGCTGCTGCCGCTGGTGACTGCGAGCGACGAGCGCACGCGCGAGCTGGCCATCGACATCCTGTCGCACCTCGCCGTGCCGGAGGTGCGCGCGTCGATCATCAAGCTGGTCAAAGAGCGGCGCTTCACGGACTTGCGCCGCGGCGTGCTGCTTGCGCTGACGCTGTACGACGAGTCCGTGCGCCAGATGCTCCTCGACATGCTGAGCGATCCGGGCGTGCCGGTGCGGACGCTGGCGGTCGAGCAGCTGTGGCGGCTGGCCGACCCGGAGACGTTCGGTGCGCTTCGGCGCGCGGCGGGCAATGACGCGGACATGTCGGTGCGGATGCTTGCGCTGCAAGCGGCGGTGGGCGTTGGCGATCCCAAGGCGCTGGAGCTGGCGCGGCAGATGGTCGCGGTGCCGTACGCCAAGGAGCGGCTCGCGGTGCTGGACCTGCTCGGGCGCGCGGACGGCGCGGCGGCGATTCCGGCGCTGGCGGCGCAACTCTCGGATCCGAGTGATGAAGTCTTTCGCATGGCGCAATCGGCGCTGCGCCGCATCACGTTCCATCAGGGGCCGCGGCGCGAGTCGGAGTGGCTGGCGTGGGCGGATGGGGAGCGTGGCCGTTCCAAGGAGACCTACGAGGAAATCTCTCCGGATGTCCACAAGTACGCTGTCGAGGACCGCGAGATGGCCTGGCTGGAAGCCGGCAAGGATGACCCGACGATCGTCGTGCTGAGCGGGCCGCCGTTCCGCGACGCGACGCACCTGGCGCCGCACGTGTGGCGGCTGGCGGACGACCACCGCGTCGCCGTGATGAAGCGCGGCGTCGGCAATGCCTCGGCGACGTCGGTGAGCGAAGCCGACATGACGCTGGATCTGGAGAAGCTGCTGGCCGCGATCGGCAAACGGCCGGTCGTGCTGCTCGCGGACGGGCCGGCGGCGCATTTCGCGATTGCCTACAGCGCGGCGCATCCCAAGGACGTGTCGCGCATCATCCTGCACGGCGGTCCGTGGCCGACGGCGGCGGCGCTGCAGCGGCTGCCGGGCGAAGTGGCCGGCGCGGTCTCGCCGCTTTGGCGCGACGACCTGACCTGGGGGCTGCAGCAGCACGCGCTGCTGGTGCCGACCCTGAGCCAGCCGGCGGTGTGGCGCGCCGTGCTGACGGCGACGCTGGCGGATGCCGAGATGGGGCGCCGCGTGCGGACCAACAACCTGTTCGA
>CAIXAA010000531.1 GCA_903917305.1 uncultured Myxococcales bacterium
CGTGCCGGTGCAGGTGCCGGCCTTGCAGGAATCGCCGGTGGTGCAATTGTCGCCGTCATTGCAGGCGCCGGACTTCGGCGTTTTGGTGCAGCCGTTCAAGGCGTTGCACTTGCCGGTGCTGCACGGGTCGCCCTCGTTGCACACGGCATCCTGCGTCAAATGCTGGCAGATGCCGTTCAGGCAATTGTCGGTGGTGCACGCGATGCCGTCGTCGCAGTCCGTCTTGGTGACGCAGCCGGACTTGGCAATGTCGGCACTGGTCGGGATGTCCGGCTGCACGTTCACGTCGAAACTGCCGATATCGGGCATGACGACGTCGAACGCGCCGAGGTCGAACGACGTGCTGTCGCCTTGCGGCGTGATCTGCGCGCAGGTCGTGGTTGCGGTGCCGGGCGCGCCGGGCAACGACACGCACATCTGGCCTTGGCCGCAGGCTTCCAGCGCCTGCCAGACGCCGGAGACGCAGCTGAGGCGCACGATGCCGCTGCACAATTCGTGCTGCGTGGCGGCATCGCACGGCGTGCCGGGCGTGATGGAGAAGCCGCCACCGCCAGAGGTCGTGGTGCCGCAGGCGGTGAGGAGGAGCGCGAAGCAGAGCAAACGGAGGGAGTTCATGGGGAAGCTCGGCGCCAGCCGGGCGCGCGGGGCGAGACGCTACGCCTGCCGGGGGCGCGTCGCAAGGGGCTTGATGCGCGGCCGGCGCCCGCAGGCGACCGAGCGAGGGCGCCAGCGCCGCTTGCGCGCGAAGAGACGCGTTCGCCAGACTGATGGCCATGGAACCCATCTGGCTGAACCACTACCCGCCCGGCGTGCCGAGCGAGATCGACCTGGGCGAGCTCGCCTCGCTCAAGGACCTGCTGCACCGCAGCTGCCGGCGCTTCGCCGCCTTGCCCGCCTACAGCAACATGGGCGCCGTGATGACGTACGCCGACCTCGATCGGTCGAGCCGCGACTTCGCCGCCTACCTGCAGAAATCGCTGGGCCTGCGCAAGGGCGAGCGCGTGGCGCTGATGATGCCGAACCTGCTGCAATATCCGGTGGCCCTGTTCGGCGTGCTGCGCGCGGGGCTGGTCGTGGTCAACGTCAACCCGCTGTTCACGGCGCCCGAACTGGAACACCAGCTCAAGGACTCGGGCGCGGCGGCGGTCGTGGTGCTGGAGAACTTCGCCCACACCGTCCAGCAAGTGCTGGAGAAGAACCCGACGCTGCGCGTGGCCGTGATCACGACGCAGGTCGGCGACCTATTCGCGGTGCTCAAGCGGCTGCTCACCAACGCCGTGGTCAAGCATGTGAAGCACCTGGTGCCGCAATGGCGGATTGCCGGTGCCACCAGCTTCGACGCGGCGCTGCGTGCCGGCCACGGCCAGGACTTGGACGACGTGCCGCTGGATCACGACGACACGGCCTTCCTGCAGTACACCGGCGGCACGACGGGCGTGCCCAAGGGCGCGGTGCTGACGCACGGCAACCTGGTGGCGAACGTGCTGCAGATGGGCGTGTGGATGGCGCGTGACCTGTTGGACGGCAAGGAGATCTTCGTGTGCCCGCTGCCGCTCTACCACATCTACGCGCTGACCTCGAACCTCGTGTTCATGAAGCTGGGCGCGCTGACCGTGCTGGTGACCAACCCGCGCGACATGCACGCGTACATCCACGATCTCAAGCGGTATCCCTTTACGATCATCATCGGCGTCAACACGCTGTACCGCTCCCTGCTCGATGCGCCGGAGTTTGCCGAGGTGGACACGCGCGCGCTCAAGCTGACGAGCGCCGGCGGCATGGCCGTGCAACGCGTGGTGGCGCAGCGCTGGAAGCAGCGCACCGGCGTGGCCGTCATCGAAGGCTACGGCCTGACGGAGACCTCGCCGGTGGCCACCTGCGCGCGCGACAAATCCACCGTGCGGTTTGCCGATGACGGGGACCGCCAGCA
>CAIXAA010000532.1 GCA_903917305.1 uncultured Myxococcales bacterium
GGCGCGCTCGGCGACCCGACCACACTGCCGAGCGCCCGTTCAGAAACGCGTTTCTGATGGGTGCTCTAGAAAGCCCAGCGCCCATCCAAGCCGAACGCGAAGATGTCGCCGTACGAGGCGAAGCCAGGAAAGCCAGGATTCCCAGTCTGCAAGCCCTGGTACGCGCCGATCTGCTTGCCCGTGGCGGGGTCGACCGCGCTGTCCGGCGCCTCGTCGCACAGCGTCGTCACGCCCGGCCCGCACGCCGGATAGCTGCTGCGCACGGCCTTGTTGGTGTCGCGCGGCATGAGGTGCGTGGCCTGGATATACCAGCCCAGCTCCAAGTCGCGGCCGAACATGTGCACGCGGTGGCCGGCGCCCACGGACGCGACGATGCGATCGTTGTCGACGTAGTTCGTGCGGCCGGTCTGCGCCGGCACCGGCGTGGGTTCCCAGCGCAGCCCGGCGCGCAGCACGCGGTCCGGCGTGACCTGCCAGCTGCCGCCGACGCGCGCGCTCCAAGTGTCTGAAAAACCGGAGTTCTGCTCGCCCTGGTGGTTCAAGTAGCGGCTCCACAGCGAGTAGGTGGCGTCGGCCACCAGCTGCACGTTGTCCTCCGCGTAGCTCGCGCCGATGACGAACTCGTGCGGCTGGAAGTTGGAGATGACCTGCGAGCGCTGGTGGATGGGATAGGAGCCGGTGTCGGTCTGGAAGCCCTTGATCTGCAACTCCGTATCCAGGTTGATCGCGAAGTAGTTCTCGCCGCGCCACGTTGCACCGATCTGCCAGTGCTCCGCTGGCGTCAGCAGCACGCCCGCCAGCTGGGCAAAACGCCCGACCTGGTCGTTGGTTACGGTCATGTTGACCTTGTCCTGGTGGCCGGGATCCGGCACGTACACCTGACTCGACGTCGTCGACTGCGGCATCATCGACATCCCCAGGCCCATCGACAGCCAGGACGTCAGCCGGTACGCCGCCGCCAGCATCAGCACCTGCTGCGAAGCCGGCTGGCCGATGATCTCGAACTGCAGGCTATTGCTGAAGTACTGCTCGCGCTCGTCCGGGTAGGGCGACACCTGTTGGCCCAGTCGGTTCAGCGGCAGGAAGGCGGCGAAGCCGATGCGCAGCCGCTCGGTGCCGAGGGATCCGACGCCGCCGATGTGCAGGCCGTAGGTGTTGGGAATGTCGGTCGTGTCCGAGCGTGTCCGCAGGCGGTAGCGGCTGCCGACGACCGACGCGCCGGGGCCCAAGTCTGGGAGATCGTAGCCGCTCGGTCGCGGCTTCAAGCGGATCGCGACGTCGTCGTAGGACACGGCGAGGCCGGCGCCCATGCCGGAAGGGGCCAGGGCCAGGGCGCCCGGGTTGTAGTAGACGGCCGTGTAGTCGTCGGCGGCGGCGGTCATGGCGCCCATGGCCGAGCCGCGCGCGCCAAAACCAAACAGATCCAGGGGATTTGCATACGCCGGTGCCGAGCCCAGCGTCAAGGCCAGGGCAAGGAGGGCGAAGCTTTTGAGGCGTGATTTCATGGTGCCAACAAGGACGGCCGCGCGCACCGTAGCAGGCGCGGCATGGGGCGACAACGGGCGGCGGTCATTGGATGTCGATCAGCTCGATGTCGAAGACCAGCATGCCTTTGGGCGCGCCTTCGCGGCCTTTGTAGGCGAGGTTCTCGGGGATCCACAGCCGGCGCTTTTCGCCTTGCACCATGAGCTGCACGCCTTCGCTCCAACCGGGAATCACACCATTCAAGGGCAGTTGCAGCGGCTGGCCGCGCACCACGGAGCTGTCGAACAGGCGGCCGTTCGTCGTCCAGCCGGTGTAGTGCACCAGGACCTTGGAGGTCGGTCCGGGATGCAAGAGCCCGGTTCCCGGCTTCAAGACCTTGGTGTACAGGCCGGTGCGCGTCATCTTGGCATCGCTGGGCGGCGCGGCGACGTCGTCCGGCGTGTCCGGCGTGGTCGGCGTGGTCGCATCCGGCGCCGCCGCAGCCTCGGCCTCCTCCTGCTGGGCGGGGGGCGTGTCGTTCTGCGGCTCCGGCGGGGGCGTGTCGTGCTGGCCCGACGACGCCGGCTCCTGGCGGCCCTTGTTGCGACCGTGGCCGCGGAACTCCTGCGCCTTTGGCTTGGGGCGCTTGGGCGGGTGGTCATAGACCACCTTCTCCCCGGCCTGGGCGATGTGGCCACCGGCCTCGACCGCGGCATCGGCGGGCAATTCCTGCCCGAGATCGACGGCCGCCGGCTTGGCCGGAGCGCCGCCGCAGGCAAGGAGAAGCGCAAGACTGCTCAGGAAAAGGCAGTCACGAGACGACGAAAGGCTGAGGGCGCGGCGTTGCATGCCGGAACAGTGCACCATCAGCGGTCGCGAGGCAAGGGCGCCTCGGGAAGGCTACAAGTTCCACGTCGAGCCCGTGCGCAGGTTGGAACTGCGCGCCGCAGCGTCGAACACGCGCTCGTTGAGCTCCCCGGCTCCGAGCACGCGCCTGGCCGCGTCGACGTCCGATTCCAAGTGCGCCGAATACGGGACCGCGTGGTACAAGTGGCCGGCGATGGCCGAGCGTTGGCCGGGGTGGAACAAGCCGTCCTCCACCAACTCCGCGCCCATCGCGTACGCGAGGTCGACCGCAGCCGCTTCCTCGTCCGCCGACAGGACGTCGCCCGACAGGTAGCAGATGCCCTCGCGGTCGACATCGGCCTCCACGCCACCATAGCCCTGGCCATGCAGGGCCGCCGTGATTGCGTCTGATTTCATTTGTCGTCTTGACATGACACACCTGCCCCGCTGCGGAGCGCCGCATGCTTGCCTTGCAGGCGCGCCCGGACTCGGTCCGCGCGTCGCTACCGCAAAGCTTTGTGATCTCTCACCTATTCTACCTCTCCCAGCGTGCGTCGCAGGTCTGCCCCTGTCCAAGACGTCACCGGATTGTGCCTTGCATCCGATGGGCTTGCCTGCGAAGCTCCCCGCCCTGCCTTTGGAGGACCCGCCATGGCCCGCGCTCTGCGTCCGACCCTCGCCGTCTCCTTGCTGGTCTGGGCGCTGGCCGCCGCAGCGTGCTCGAGCACGGCCAGCAGCTCGGCCAAGGACGCAGCGATCGCCGCGCCCGACGCTGCCGGCGATGCCAAGTCCGCAACTCCGCTCACCTATCCTGTCGGGCACGTCGACTTTGTCGCCGTCGACGCCGCGCGCGGCCGCACCTTGCGCATGACGCTGTGGTATCCCGCCGATCCAGGCGCAGCCGCCGCCGCGCAAACTGGCATGCCGGTGGAAGATTTCGTGCCCGCCGGCGCGGATCACGACACTTTTGCCGCCCTCGTCGCCAAGGCTCCCGCCGCCTGCACGTCGCGCCGCACCCACTCCGCGCCCGGCGCCAAGCCCGCGTCGATCCAAGCGCAACTGCCCCTCGCCGTGTTCTCGCATTGCCTGAACTGCACGCGCTTCTCGTCCTTCTCCATCGCCGAGAGCCTCGCCAGCCAAGGCATCGCCGTGCTCGCGCCCGACCACACCGGCAACACGATCTTCGATGGGATCGCGGGCACTTCCGCCCCGCTCGGCGCCGACTTCCTCGCCGTGCGCGCCGCCGACGTCCGCTTTGCCCTCGATCTCGCCCTCGATCCGACCAGCACCGTCCTGCCCGCCGAGTGGCGCGGCCGCTTCGATGCCACCAAGGTCGGCGTCTACGGCCACAGCTTCGGCGGCGTCACCGTCGGCCGCGTGCTCTCCGACGACGTCCGCTTCAAGGCCGGCCTGGCCATCGCCGTGCCGATGGGCTTCCTGGGCGTCAAGATCACGGACATCCACACGCCGGTCGCGTTCCTCTTGGCGCAAGAAGACAACAGCATCACCGAAGCCGGCAACATCCTGATCCGCCAGAACTTTGCCGATGCGACCGTGCCGGCGTGGTTGTGGGAGGTCAAGGACACCGGGCACTTCTCCTTCTCGAACATCGCGGACATCAAGGAAGGCTACGAGCCCGGCTGCGGCGATGGCGTGCGCCAGACCGTCGATGGCGAGAAGTTCACCTACCTGGACAACGACATCGCCCGCGGCATCGCGCAGCATTACGTCGCGGCCTACTTCCGCCTGCACCTGCTGGGCGACGCGAGCGCAGCGGCCGAGCTGGAGACCGCGCAGCCCGCCGGCACCGTCACGGTCCAGGTCCGGTAGCAGGTGCAGAGACAGCCGATTCCGGACGATCCTCCCCAGTCTTTTCAGCAGCATTCACGGCGCGTCTACGTCGCTGCGGCGGGCATGCAGCAAGGCCCGCTGACCGATCGGCCGAGCGTGGGGCTGGCGCAGCAGTGCCTGGAGGCGGCGCAGGAGGCCCTCAGCGGCGACCGCGGCCGCGCCGAGGCGATCGAGGCCGTCTACCTCGGCACGATGGGCGTGCAGCGCGGCCTGGAGCGCGGCGGCCTCGACGTCAGCCACCTGCCCAACCTCGTGCGCAGCAAGCTGAACCTGCCGAATGTGCGCCATGTGGAGACGGTGACCAGCACCTCCGAGACCGGCGCGGCGGTGTTTGCCGAGGCCGTGCACGACCTGCGCCAGGGCCGCTTCGCGACCGTCCTGGTGCTGGCCGGCGAGCAGATGTTCTCCCCGGCCGGCGAGCGCGCGGAGGAGGCGCAGGCGATTCAGTCCTGGATTCGCGGGATTGTCGATGGCGAGGAGTGTCAGCGCTACGGCATCTCGATGCTGCAGGTCGGCGATCTGCTGATGGATCACCTGGCGTGGCGCTCCGGGCTGCCGGAGGCGCGCTGGCGCGACATCCTGGAGACGGTGACGCTCGACAAGTACGCGTTGGCGCATGGGCACTTGCGGACGTTCGTGCCGGCGCGCGAGCGGACCAAGGGGCCGCTGACGGCGCAGCAATACCGCGATCCGCAGCGCAACCCGCTGATAAGCCATTGGTATCACCGCGAGGACGTCTGCCCGAACGCCAATGGCGCGACGGCCCTGCTGCTCACGACGCGCCGCGACCTGCTGCCGGCGCAGGGCGTGCACCTGGCGCTGCTGGGCCTGGGCGAGAGCCACACGAAGATCTCCTTGCGCGAACGGCCTTTGCCCCTGGCGGCTCCGGTCGCCGTGCGCCGCGCGCTGCGCGATCTGTGCCTGGATGCCGGCATCGCGCCGGGCTGGCTGGCCGAGGAGCCGCGCCTGTGCGGCCTCCTGCACGACGCGTTTCCCGCGATTGAACTCTGCGTTTTGCTGAGCCTTGCTGGCGAGCGCGGCTGGCCGTGGGCGATCGAGAAGCTGATTGGCGCGTGGGGGCATCCGCTGGGCGGCTTGTCGGCGGGCGGGCACGCGCTGGGCAATTCCGGCCTCATGCAGGTGGCCCACGCCTGGCAGCTGGCAACCGGCGATGCGCGCAGCGTGGATCTGGCGTCACCGGCGCTGGCGGACCGCATGGGCGCGCTGCGGCCCGGCCTGTACCTGACGAGCAGCGTCGGTTCGGCGCTGACGCGCATGGTCATGACATTGCTGGGAGATGTGAACGATCCGGCGGTGTCCGCGACCTACGCCCGCGAGGTGGCGCGCCAGCCCGAGGCGGAGATGCGCCAGGCCCTGGCGCCGGCCCACACCGAGGCGGATCTCGCGGAGAAGCTGGAGGAACTGCCGCCAGGCACCGCGCTGGTCGTGGCCCGCGCGCGCATGGATCGCGCGGCATCGCCGGACGCGCCGGCGGTGCACGCCCTCTACGCCAAGACGCTAGGTGAACCTCCGCACTTGCTGCTGGCGTTGGCGCCGCGGCGCCTGCCGCTCGGGTCCCTGGCGCGGCTGGACCTGCGCGATGGCACGGCGTGGGCGCAAGGGTTGGCGGGTGCGCCGCTGCAAGTGCCTGCCGCGCCTTGGAGTTCGCGGGTCGATGCCGCGCTGCACGCCTTGCGCAGCGGTCGCCTTGCCGCACGTTACGGGAATACCGCGGGCGATGCCGGGGCTCGCCCTGCGGAGGTTCCATGACTTTGCGCCGCGTGCTGACGATCCTGGCCGTCCTGCTGGTGCTGGCGGCGCTGGTCGGATCGCTGCTGCCGCGCCAGGTGCCAGCGCCGGAGCGGGCGCCGCGCACGGCCACGCGCGAGCGCGAACAGCCTGTTGCGGAAACGGATTTGTCCGTGCCGCCGCCGCCCGAGGCGCCGCCGCCCGAAGTGCCCAAGCCGCGGTGGCCGCCCGGCCGCCTCGTGACGGTGGAGCTGACCGACGCGCCGGCGCCGCGCTACCTCAGCGCACAACCGACCGAAAATGATGCGTTCTACCGCAGCGTCGTGCAGGCCGTGGCCGGCTCGCGCGCCGAGTATGACGTCGATCTCGGCCTGGCGGCTCGCGAGTTCGTGTTTCAGTCCGCGGAGTTTCGCGGTGAGGCTCCGACCGATGTCCGCGATTTCCTGACGCGCGGCGTGGGCGCGCTGGCCAGCGACACGGCGTTCCAGCACGTGCGCACGACGTCGGAGGCGGAGAGCGCGCTGCGCCAGGCCGTGGCCGCCGTGCTCGCCTCGCCGCCTTCGGGTTCCGGGCCGCTGCACATCGGCGTCGGCGAAATCTATACGCCTGGAGCGGCCTTGCCGCGCGACATCGGCGTCGTGGGCACGCGTCTGCCGATCGCGATGGAGCCGGCGTCGCGCACGGCCCAGCCAGGTTCGGTCTGGACGCTGCGCGGCCACCTGCGCGCGCCGTGGCGCGACCTGCAGGCGCTGGTGCTGCATCCGGATGGGCGCATCGTCGCGCATTCTCCTGTGATTCATGGGGATCTCGTCGAGGTCTCGGTCGAGGTCGGCACGACGCCGGGCACCGTGGAGATGCAGCTCGTCGGCAAGGGTCCGGAAGGGCCGGGCAAGCTGGTGCAGCTGGCGGTCGAGGTCGGCCAGCCGCTGCCGCGCAAGTACACGACGCGCCTCGCGCCGTCGGAAGCCGGGCTGCGCACCGCGGATGACGCGGCTTCCTACGCGTTCGAGCTGCTCAACGCCGACCGCGCCCGCCACGGTGTGCAACCGCTGAAATGGGATGGGGAATTGGCGCGCATCGGCCGCGACCACAGCGCCGACATGCGCGACCACGGCTTTTTCGCTCACGTGTCGCCGACGACCGGCATGCCGACGGACCGCCTCGCCGCCGCGCAGTACCGCAGCACGGCGTCGTCGGAGAACCTGGCGCACAACGGCACGATCTACGAGGCAGAAGCCGGACTTCTGCACAGCCTGGGGCACCGGCGCAACCTGCTGGATCCGCAGA
>CAIXAA010000533.1 GCA_903917305.1 uncultured Myxococcales bacterium
AGTCCGGAGCCGCTGCAGCCCGCCCAAGGTGCCGGCCTCGACGTCGCGCTGCTGACCGACAAGCTGGGGGCGCTGGGCGGCACGCCGCTGCGCCTCGCTTCGCTCGATGCCGAGAACCTGAGTGCCGGGCTGCACTTGCCCGTGTCGGCGCTCAAGGCGCTGCGCCGCGTGCTGGTCGAGCGGCTGGTGCCGGCGTTCCTGGACAAGCAGCGCCACGTCGTGCGCGAGGATGCAACGCTTGCACCATTGCGCAAAGATGCACAGTTTCGTGCTGGCTGGCAACCGCCCGCAGAGCCTCAGCTTCTCGCGCTGTGCCGCACCGATGCGCAACTCGACGCGGCGATTGCCGCGGCGCTGCCCGAGGTCGAGCTGGATTGGATGGAGTTCGTCGGCCTGACGCGCGCCGTGCAGAAGGCGCGCGACGCCGGCATGCGCGTGACGGTGGCCTCGGTGCGCGTGCAGAAGCCGGGCGAGGAAGGCTACGACCGCCGCATCGCGCGCCTGCAGCCGGACGGCGTGCTGGTGCGCCATTGGGGCGGCCTGATGCATTTCGCGGGCTTGCAGCAGGAGGGGCCACGGCCGGCGGTGCACGGCGACTTCTCGCTGAACGTGACGAACTCCCTGACGGCGCAGCACTTGTTTGCGCTCGGGGCGGACACGCTGACGGCGGCGCACGACCTCGACGAGACGCAGCTGCACGCGCTGCTGGACCACGTGCCGGCCGAGAGGCTGACGGTGACGGTGCACCACCACATCGCGACCTTCCACACGGAGCACTGCGTCTATGCGCATTTGCTGAGTGATGGCAAGGATTTCCACGATTGCGGCCGACCCTGCGAGGCCCGTGCGATCGCGCTGCGCGACCACCGCGGGCTGGAGCACCCGGTGCTGGTCGACGTCGGCTGCCGCAATACGGTGTTCAACGCCCAGGCGCAGAGCGCGGCGTCCGTCGTGCCGCGGTTGCTTGCACGCGGCTGCAAGCGTTTCCGCGTCGAGTTCGTGCGCGAGACCGGCGCGCAGGCGGCGCTGGTGCTGGCGACGTATGCGCAGCTGCTGCAAGGGCGCATCCTGCCTGGGGATGTGGCGCGCGCGGTGGGCGTTCACGAGCAGTTCGGCGTGACGGCGGGGACGATGCAGACGCTGCGGCCGCTGGGATGAGGTGACATGGCGACGCCGGAAGATCTGGCAAAACTTGCGGAATTTCGTTTGCAGATCGATGCAATCGACGAGCAGCTGTTGACCGTGCTGGCGCAGCGCGCGGCGCTGGTCGCGCAGGCGTGGCGGCTCAAGGAAAACAGCGGAATGCCGCAGCGGAATATCGAGCGCGAACGCGAAATCCTCGCGCGCATGGCGGCGCACGCCGAAGCCCTCGGGCTGGATCCGCAGGCGGTCGCGGCCGTTTTCCAGCACGTGATTGGCCTGGCGCGCCGCCCGTAGGCCAGAAGAAAGCCATCTTGTCGGCGCGGCGCATCCTGATAGGCTGGCGCGCATGAAGACTCGCCTCCTCCTGTCCGCCCTGTTTGTCGTCCTCTTCCAATTGGCTTGCAGCACGCCGCCGACGGGCAAGGGCACTGCGAAAGTGGATGCCGTAGCCGTGTCGGATACCGCCGCTGCGACGGACGCGCCAGCGGCGACGGACGTGCCGCCCGACGTCGCGCCGGACAAGGCGGGCCAGGAGTTGGCGCCGGACGTGCCCGTGGTCGGGACCGATGCCACGACGATTCCAGTGGA
>CAIXAA010000534.1 GCA_903917305.1 uncultured Myxococcales bacterium
CCTCTCCCCGTTGCGGGAGAGGGGTTGGGGGGTGAGGGCGCCTACGGAATCGCCGGCCCTTCCTTGTCCAGGAGTTCGACGTCGAGCGCCAGGCTCTTGAGTTCCTTGAGCAGCACGTTGAACGACTCCGGCAGACCCGGCTCGAGCACGCCTTCGCCGCGCACGATGCTTTCGTACATGCGCGTGCGTCCGACGACGTCGTCCGACTTGACCGTCAGGAACTCCTGCAGCGCGTAAGCCGCGCCGTAGGCCTGCATCGCCCACACTTCCATTTCGCCGAGGCGCTGGCCACCGAACTGCGCCTTGCCGCCCAGCGGCTGCTGGGTGACGAGCGAGTACGGCCCGATGGAACGTGCGTGGATCTTGTCGTCGACCAAGTGGTGGAGCTTGAGGACGTACATCACGCCGACGGTGACCTTCTGGTCGAAGGGCTCGCCGGTCTTGCCGTCGCACAGCGTGGTCTGCATGTCGACCGCGGCGCGCGCCAGCAAGGTGCGGATTTCGTCTTCGGTCGCGCCGTCGAACACCGGCGAGGCCAGGCGGATGCCTTCCTCGTTGTCGGTGATGAAGCGCAGCAGCTCCTCGTCGGTCAGCGAGTCGACCAGCTTGTCGATCTCGTGGTCGGTGAACGTGGCCTTGACGGTCTCGCGCACCTGCGACAGCGGCTGGCCCGCCTCGAGCGCGTCCTTGATCTTGAGGCCCAGGCAGCGCGCCGCCCAGCCCAAGTGCGTCTCGAGGATCTGCCCGACGTTCATACGCGACGGCACACCGAGCGGATTGAGCACCACGTCGACCGGCCGGCCGTCCGGCAGGTACGGCATGTCCTCTTCCGGCAGGATGCGCGAAACCACACCCTTGTTGCCGTGGCGACCTGCCATCTTGTCGCCGACCTGCAGCTTGCGCTTGATGGCGACGTAGACCTTGACCATCTTGATGACGCCCGGGGGCAGCTCATCGCCGCGCACGAAGCGCTTGATCTTCTCTTCGAAGTAGAAGCGCGTCTCGTTCGCGTGATCCTCGAGGTGATCCAGGAGACCCGCCAGCTGCGCCGACACGTCCTTGTCCACCACGCGCAGGTCGCGCCACACCGCCGGGACCTTGAAGCGGTCGCCGTCGTCGTACACGCGCTCCGGCAGGGTGCCGAGCAACTCTTCCGTCAGATCCGTGCCCTTGGCGAACACGACCTCGCCCTGGTCATTGACGACCTTGGAGACGGTCTTGTGGTTCAGCAGGATGCGCCGCGCCTTCTCGAACGTGGAGCCGGCGAGGATCTGCACCTCGTCGCCCATGTCCTTCAAGAGATTGGACTTCTCGTCCTCCTCAATTTCCAGCGTGCGCTCGTCCTTGGGCTCGCTCTTGCGCGTGAAGATCTTGGCGTTGATGACCGTGCCCACGACGCCCGGCGGCACGCGCAGGGAGGTGTCGCGGACATCGCCGGCCTTCTCGCCGAAGATCGCGCGCAGCAGCTTCTCTTCCGGGCTCAGCTGCGTCTCGCCCTTGGGCGTGATCTTGCCGACCAGGATGTCGCCGGTCTTCACTTCCGCGCCGATGCGGATGATGCCGGAAACGTCAATGTCCTTGAGGGCTTCCTCGCTGACATTCGGGATGTCGCGGGTGATGTCCTCCTTGCCGAGCTTGGTGTCGCGGGCGATGCACTCGAACTCCTCGATGTGAACCGAGGTGTAGTAGTCGTCCTTGACCAGCCGCTCGCTGATCAGGATCGCGTCCTCGAAGTTGTAACCGCGCCAGGGCATAAAAGCCACCAGCACGTTACGGCCCAGCG
>CAIXAA010000535.1 GCA_903917305.1 uncultured Myxococcales bacterium
CGCACGTCCTCGACCGGCACGTCGGCAAATTGCTTCTGGATCGCCAGCACCCAGCGCTCCTCATCGGATCCGCGCTGAATCAGCCCGGCCAGCTTGTCCAGCACCTGCCGGCCGTGGACCGCGTCGCGCAGTTCGAGGAACAGCTCCGCCGCGCGCCGACCGGTCGCGACCTTGATCGCCGGCGCCAGCGGTGCGTCCAGCAGGACCAGCAGCGCCCGCGCCGCCGCCGCCGATTCGCCGCGGTTGATGTGGATGATGGCGACAATCTGCGCCGCCTCGATGTACGCCGCATCCGTCGGGCTCACGGCCTGCGCCACACGCAGCGCTTCATCCGTCTGGCCCATCGCCTGCCGCAGCTTGATGACCGCGACCTTGTCGCCTTCCAGCGTCAAACAGCGAATCGCCCTCTCGGTATCACCGGCCTTCTGATGCGACATCGCAGCTTTGCGAAACAGGCCCTGCTGCTCGTACAGCGCCGCCGACTCCGCAAAGGCACCGGCACGCGCCAGGCGATCGGCCGCAGCCTCAATCTTGCCCAAGCGTTGGAGCAACTGCGCCGCGCCCACGTCATCGCCGACGCGGTCGTAGCTCGCCAGCGCGCGGTCCCACTGCTGCGCCAGCGCCCAGCCCTGCGCCGCCTCGCGCCACTGCTCGTTGTGCTCCGCCTGCTCCGCCCGCAGCGTACCCGCCTTGACGTTGTCACCCGCCCGAGCAAAGCGATCCGCGGCTTCCGCCACTTTGCCGAGCCGCTGGTAGAGTTGCGCTCCCTTGCGCAGGTCGCCGATTTGATCCGCCAGATCCGCCGCTTGTTGCAGGTCCTCGGTCTGCTCCATCACGCGCAGCGCATCGGCCTTCTTCGACGCCTTCAGATAGCACTGCGTCGCGTTGACGAAATCCCGACCTTTCTCGAACTGTTGCGCCGCTTCCAGCCACGACTCGCCCTTGCGCAGCGCGCGCGCGGCGTCCAGCGGCCGACCTGACTCGATGAAATGCTCCGCCGCGGTGCGCCAATCACCGGCGTCCATGGACAACCGCGCGGCTTTGACAAAGTTGCCCGCCTGGGTCGCTTCCGCGATGGGATCGAGAGGCCGCAGCGGATTCGGCGCGGGTTTCTCGGCCTTGCTGCCGCCAATCCAGCGCTTGATGGCCCATGCTCCACCCGCGAGCACGCCGATGCCCATCGTGAAGGAGAACAGGTTCCGGAGCTCAAGATCGGTCACAGTTCACCGTCCACGAGGCCAGACGGAAACTTACCAGAGTTTGCCGATGCGGCCAACGATTTCGGTCTGGCGTGAAAAATGCCCAGTTGTGCCGCTATCGACCGGTGACCAGCACTTTGTAGCCATCTTCAAACAGCACGCGGGACTTGCCGTCGATCACGGCGTCGACGATGCCGTAGCCGAACTGTTTGTGATCGATCAGGCTGCCGGGCGAGGCGACGAGCGCGGGCGTGTAGGCCAAGGCCTTGGCGCGGTCGCGGTCGCCCATGGAGCGGGTCCACAGCAGGCGGCTGGCGTTGCTCGGCGGCGGCGCGCTGACGGCGGAGCGCGGACGGGGGGCGCTGGCAGCGGTCGCAGCCTTGGACTTCGCCTTGGTCGTCGGCGTGCGTTCGGCGCCGAGCGCGGCTTC
>CAIXAA010000536.1 GCA_903917305.1 uncultured Myxococcales bacterium
CGTCAATGAAGCTCGCCATGTACGGCCCGACGATGCTGGCATCCACGGTCAGCTCGAAGGGATGCTGGTACACGTCATCGGGCGTGAAGTCCGCCACCATGCGACCGAAATCGAAGCCGCGCGTCGGATGGTTGGGCTCAGACATCAGGGTGTCCTCAAGGAGTGGGGGGAGCTGTTGCCGGATCCGCAGCCGGAGCCGGAGCCGGAACCGGTGCCGCTGCTTGGGCTTTCTGCGCCGCGAGCTGACCGCTCACCGAGCCCAGCCGGAACGCCAGCCACGCCGTCAGGGCCAGCGCGACCAGCGCGACGACCGCCGCGCCAATCGCAATCTTGCGCCAATCGCCGGCACCAATGGCGCCCGGCGCGGCCTCCACCGGCGTGCGGTCCGTCTCGTCGACCGTCATTGACCACTTCGTCCACGCCGGGTCCGCCGCATTGCCCTGCGCCGCCGCTTCGCGCGCCTTGAGCCGCCGACCGGTGATCGGCCCGGCAGCCTCCGCCGGCACGTCGTCCACCACCGCGGCCTCTTCGATCGGCTGCGTCTCCGGCCGCGGCGCCTTCGGCGCGGGCTGCTGCTGCGCTTCGAGGGAGCGCACCGACGGCTCCTCCTTCGACACCCACAGCGTCGGCAGCTTCATCGCGACCTGCGCGCTGTCGGAGTTCGGGTCGTCGCTCGAGCGCATCTTCCAGCTCGGGTTCTCCGCGCCGGGCAGCACCTTGGCGGCCACGTTGTGCGTGCCCGTCGCCGACACCTGCTGCAGCGCCGTCTGCCACTCCGGCAGGGAGCCCGCGGGCTGCCACTCCCCCATGCCGCGCCGCCAAAGCAGCGATTGCGAACGGATCTTGCGCGAAGCGATGCCGGCGGCGACCTCCGCGTGCGTCAGGCGCTCGGGCTGGTCGTCCTTGCCGGCATAGAACCAGCTGACCGCCGGCTCGTCCTCGGCCACCGGCGCATCGGGTTCAGGCGCCAACTCGGGCTCCGGCTCCACGCTCTCCACCGGCACCGCCACCGAGATGCGGTTGTGGCAATGCCGGCACGTGAACTGCACCAGCTTGCCCGGCACGAGCCGTGAATCCGGCAGCGTGTAGGACGCGGAGCACTTCTCGCACAAGACGCGCATCGGCATTGGAGGTCATCCTGTCCGCGTGGCCAGCGGCTCGCGCAGTGCGTAGCGTCGGCACGTGCGAACCGGCCGTCAAGTCCCCGTCCTGGCAGCCGTCACCCGGTCCAGCAGCCCGGCAAGCTTTGCCGCAGCCTCCTGGCTCGTCAGGCCCGCCAACTGCCGCGCCACCGTGCGCTGCCGCCCCTGCCGCAGCTCCCGCTCGATGAACGTCGCCATGCCGCCCACGTCGCGGTGGCCGAACTGCTCGCCCGCGCCGTACGTCCGCAGAATGTCCCCTGATTCCGGGTTGTCGCTGATCGCCAGCATCGGCCGGCCGCAGCCCAGGTAGTCGTAGAACTTCGAGGCGATGCGCTGATCGGCATCGGGCTCCGCAATCATCACCGTCAGATCGCACGCGTTCAGGATCGCGCCAATCTCGTGGTACGGCATCGACTTCTCGGTGCGGAACAGCTCGGCCACGCCCAGCTCCGCCGCCAGCGCCAGCGCTTCGGCGCCGTAGTTGCCGGTCGACACCACCTGCAGCGCGTCCTTCGGTGTGCCGCGGCGCACGACCTCCGCCACGGCGCGCACCAGCGGATCCGCGACGCGAAAGCGACTGAAATTGCCCAGGTGCAGCAGGGTGTAGCGATCGAAGCCGGCGTGCTTGCCGTGGCTGACCAGGTCGGCGTCGAAGTGGTTGCGGATGACCGAGAAGCGCTCCGGCGGCAAATCCGCGTAGAACTTGAGGTAATCGCGCAGGCTGATCTCGGTGTTGATGATGATGTGGGCGGCGTGCTCGAAGCAGAAGCGCTCCAGCTTGTCCTCCAGCCACAGCCACGGCTTCGGCCGGCGCGGGCGGCGCAGGTTGCAAGGCGCCCAGATGTCGCGGAAATCCTGGATCAGCGGCAGCCCGGTCTCGCGGGCCAGCCAGGCACCCACGACGCTGGCGGCAAACGGATCGGCGTTGACCAGAATCGCTTCGATGTTTGGGAATTGCTTCAAGGCCCTGTGCGCCGCGCGCCACGCCCACGGCATGTCCGGGCTGTGCTCGCCGAGCGGCAGCAGTTCAGGATTGTTCATCCACTTCGGTAGTTTGTCGCCGATGCGGTTGGTGGTCTTGCCGGGCCGCTGCTCGGACTCCTTGGCCGAATGCAGCTTCTGGTAGGTCGGCCCCGCACGGTGGCTGTAATCGCGCAGCACCGGGACCGTTTCCGGCACCGCCGCCTCCAGGCCGATGTCCATCTGGTCGCCCGGCCACAGATCGCACAGGATCACCGGCTGCCAGCCGAACTGCTCCAGATGCCGGGCGAATTTGAGGGGACGCAGCGCGCCGACCTGGGTCTGCGGCGGGAAGTACGGCGTGATGTAGAGGAATTGGCGCATGGGGCTGCGATTCTAGGCGATTGTCGCGCGCATGTCGCGCCTAGCGCACGGACGAGGCGATGTCGCTGCGAAACTGTGCGCCGTCAAAGGCGATGCAGGCCACGCCGCGGTACGCGGTCGCCGTGGCTTCGGCGACGCTCGGGCCAAGACCGGTGACGGACAAGACGCGGCCACCGGCCGTGCGCAGGACGCCGCCTTCGAGGGCGGTGCCGGCATGAAAGACCTGAACGCCAGCCAGGGCTTCGGCGGCCTCGATGCCGGTGATGGCATCGCCCGTGCGCGGCGCCAGCGGGTAGTCGGCCGCGGCGAGAACCACCGTGACGGCAGCCTCTTGCGACGGGGGCAGGGCGGCCTGGCTCAAGTCGCCGTGCGCCGCCGCCAGCAGCAGGTCGTAGAGCGCCGGCCCCAGGCGCGGCAGCAGCACCTCCGCCTCCGGATCGCCAAAACGCACGTTGTATTCGAGGACTTTGGGGCCATCCTTGGTCAGCATGATGCCGGCGTAGATCACGCCGCGGAACTCCACGCCGTCCCACTGCAGGCCCGCCAGCGTCGGCTCCAGCACCTCGGCGCGGATGCGCGCCAGCTCGGCCGCGCTGACCGTCGGCACCGGGCACACGGCGCCCATTCCGCCCGTGTTTTCGCCCTGGTCGCCGTCGCGCAGGCGCTTGTGGTCGCGCGCGAGGTCGAGCGGCAACAAGCGCTGGCCGTCGCACAGCGCCATCGCGGAAACCTCAGCGCCGACAAGGCATTCTTCCAGCACCAGCGTCGCACCGGCAGCGCCGAACTGGCGGTCCTTCATCATCGCGTCGATGGCCGCCGCCGCCTCTGCCACCGTCTGCGCGACGACCACGCCCTTGCCGGCAGCCAGCCCATCGGCCTTGACGACAATCGGCGCGCCGACGCTGCGCAGGTGCGCGTGCGCCTCCGCAGCCGTGTGGCACGTGCGGTGGTGCGCGGTCGGGATGCGGTGACGCACCATGAATTCCTTGGCAAAAGCCTTGGATCCTTCCAACCGCGCGCCATCCGCCCCGGGGCCGAACGTCGCAATGCCCGCGGCGCGCAGGGCATCCGCCAGACCGGCGACCAGCGGCGCTTCAGGCCCGACGACGACCAGATCGACGGCTTCCGCCTTGGCGATGGCAACAATGCCAGCGATATCGCCTGGCGCGACCGCCACGGCACGCGCCAGCTGCGCCATGCCGGGGTTCGGCTGCGTCGCCAGCACCTCGGCACCGCTCTGCACCAGCGCCCGCACCAGCGCGTGCTCGCGCCCACCGCGCCCGACCACCAGAACTTTGGGCATTTTCGGTTTCCTCAATGGCGGAAGTGGCGGACGTCGGTCATGACCATCGAGATGCCGGCGGCATTGGCGGCGGCGATGACTTCGGCGTCGCGCTTGGAACCGCCCGGCTGCACGATGGATTTCACGCCGCCCTTGATGAGCGTCTCGACGCCGTCCGCGAACGGGAAGAACGCGTCCGACGCGGCGACCAGCGCGCGGTTGCCCTTGCGCGCCTTGCCGACCGCGATGACGGCGGAGTCGACGCGCGACATCTGCCCCGCGCCGACGCC
>CAIXAA010000537.1 GCA_903917305.1 uncultured Myxococcales bacterium
CACGACGCGGTTGCCCAGCACGCCGTGGTGCTGCGGCAGCACGCCGGTCACGAGGCTGGTGTGCGCCGGCCAGGTCAGGCTGGGAAAGACGCTCTCCAAAGGACCGCGCACGCCCATCGACCACAGGCGCGAGAGCGTAGGTAATTTCGGCAGTTCGCGCTGGAGGTGCGGCCAGGACAGGCCATCGATGCTGATGAGGAGCACGTGCCGGTGCGGGGCCGGAGCCGGCGCCGCGATCGCCGCGAGGATCGCCCAAACGGCGAAGCGAAGTGCGATCATTTCAGGGAGATCTGCCGGAGCAGCACGACAATCCGCTCGTTGAGGCCGGCACGCTTGACCTCGTTCTCCACCAGGCGCTTGGCGACATCCGCAGACTTCTTCGAGACTTCCGCCATCTGCCCTACCAGCTGCTTGCGCAGGTTCGCCGCCACCGCCGCGTTCGGCAGTGCGTCGAGGTTGGCCTGGATGCGGCCCTGCTCGCGGTCGAGGATCTCGCGCTGTTCCTGCAAGGTGCGCGTGTCGGCATTGAGCGCCACCATCGCCTCCTGGATCGTCAGCAGATCCTTGATCGGCCCGGCCACCGCGTCGTCGATGTTCTTGCCCGTGAGGTAGTAGCGGAACGCCTGCAGCACGTAATCGGTCAGCCCGACTTCGCTGTACGAGACGGGCGTGGACTCCACCAGCTTGGCTTCGCCGCGCTCTTTCGCCGGGACGTGCACGCGCAGGAAGACATCCCCGCCCGCCTTGACGAGATCCTTTGGCGGATCAACGATCTCCGTGCCACCGGTGCGCGCCAGCTTCACGTACGCCACGGAGTCCTTGTCGCGCGTCGAGTCCAGCTTGACCGTGCGCGTGTAGACCTGCTTGCCCTCGATGCTGATGCGGCCATCGACGATGCGCACCAGGTGCAACTCATTGACTTGCCGATCGTTGTCCAGGTAGAGCGAGAAGCCCGACTCCTTGGCGTACGGCACGAAGGCCGTCTCTTCCTTGGCGACGCGGCCGATGAAGCCTTCGCCGGCGAACGTGCCATCGACGTAGAGGGTGATCGGGCCAGATTCCAACGTGCTGTCCTTGCCATTGCGCATCAGCACGGCGCGGAACGGTGCCGCGCCCGACTCGGGCTCACGGAACAGGAACACGTCTTCGCCTTCTAGCTTGCGGCTGACGATGTTGACCAGCGCTGCCGAGCGATCCGGAACAGTAATCGGCGTTTGCGCCTCATAGGCATAGAGCGCGCCGACTTCCTTGCCGGTCACCAGCGCCTGCGCGGAGCGGATCGAGGCATCGCGGCGCGCCTGCTCTTCGGCGCCATCGCGCTCCGCCTCGGCCATCCTGGCGCCGCCCATGGGCCGTCCAGCCGACATCGCCTTCTTGGCGGCATAGGCGCGCGGAGCGGCCGGCGCCATCGACTTGCTTTCGTAGTCAGCCGATTCCATCGCGGGGGCCGGTGCCGACATCGGCGGCGGCTCCGGTGCCGGTCCGTAGCCGACATCCGGCTCCGGCGGCGCTTCGGCATTCTGCGGCAAACGCGAAGACAAATCCGGCCGTTGCACATTGTGCGGCGTGTGCAGGTTGTAGCGGAACGACAGCGGCGAGCCCACGACCAGCGTCAGGTTCACGTCCTGCCACGTCTCGCCGCTGACGTTGTCGACGATGGCCCAGCCCTGGAGCTGCACGCCCTTGCCTTCCTGGACCCAGGCGCGATAGGCGGGCCGCCAAACCGGAACTTCGTGGATGTACGATAGAATCAGGTCGTGGGTCGCATCGCCCGCGAGGCGCACCGTCAGCGCCACCGGCTTCCACGCGCCCTCGCCCTTGGAGATGTCGAGCGATTGCTGGAGCCCCACCGACAGCGCCTTGTCGCCAATCGTCAGCTTGCGGATGCCCGCCACCGACGTCGTGCGCAGCTGGTCTTCGCCGGCCATCAGCGTCAAGATGGCTTCCTGCCTCTGCTTTTCGCCTTCGCCGGCGCCAGCGCGCTGCTGCATCTCGACGCCGACCACGCGACCCGCCAGCGTGCCGTCCTCGCCTTCGACCGTAACGTCCGCGCCGCGCAGCACACCGAGAAGCCCGAGCATTCCCGCGGCATTGCGCACCTGCGGCGGCAGCTCCGCGGCCAGCCGGTCGCCGGAGCGCTCCACCGGCAGCGACACCGACGACGGCATCCCGCCCGCCAGATCGAGCACGGCCAGCGACTTGAGCACGTCGTTGATCTGGTCCGGGCGCACGCGCAGCTCCACCTCTTCGCCGTGCACCTTGCCGCGGCGCTCGAAGTAGCCGACGCCGTTCTGGTAGAGAATCACTTTCTTGACAGGCAGTTCCGCGGAGGTCGTCGGCACGACTTGCGGCGCGGCGGAGCAGGAGGCCAGGAGAGCGGCGGAGAGCACGAGGCGACGCATGGGAACTCCTTGAGGCTCGGACGGAATCGACTTCAGAGGGGCTCGAACCACGCCGAGAAGCCGCGCAAGATCGGGCGCTGCTTGACGATGCGATAGCCGCGCGCCGTCTCGCGGTGCGCGAAGACGTCGGCCAAGCTCTCAATCAGGTAGTCCACATGGCTCTGCGTGTACGTCCGCCGCGGGAAGGTCAGCCGCACCAGCTCCAGCGGGGCGCAAACGTCGTGCCCGCCTTGCGGATCCTGCGTACCGAACATCACCGTGCCGACCTCGACGCCGCGCACGCCGCCCTCGATGTAGAGCTGGTTCGTCAGCGCCAACCCGGGGTACTGCCAGGCCGGAATCTGCGGATAGAACGCCGCCGCGTCGATGTACACCGCGTGGCCGCCCGGCGGCCGCATCATCGGCACACCGAGGGTGTCCAAGCGATCGAAGAGGTAGCGGATCGACGCCTGGCGGTACGCGAGGTAGTCCTCGTCCAGCACCTCCTCCAGACCGGTCGCCAGCGCCTCCAGGTCGCGTCCAGCCAGACCGCCGTAGGTCGGAAAGCCTTCGGTCAGGATCAGGCGCGTGCGGCAGTTGTCGGCCAACTCATCGTCATTCAGGCACAAAAGCCCGCCGATGTTCACCAGGCCGTCCTTCTTGGCGCTCATCGTGAAGCCGTCGGCGAGGCGGAACATCTCCTGGGCGATCTCGCGGGCGCTGCGGTGCTCCTGGCTGGGTTCGCGCTGCTTGATGAACCAGGCGTTCTCCGCGAAGCGCGCGGCATCCAAGAGGAACTTGACGCCGAACTCCCGGCACATGTCGCGTGTGGCGCGCAGGTTGGCCATGCTGACCGGCTGCCCGCCGCCGCGGTTGTTGGTGATGGTGACGATGACGCACGGCACGCGGTCGCCATACGTTGTCAGCGCCTCGCGCAGCTTGCCCAGGTCGATGTCGCCCTTGAACGGCAGATCCGCGCGCGGATCCATCGCTTCGTCGTACAGCAGGTCGAGCGCAAGACCGCCAAAGAATTCGCAATTCGCCCGCGTCGTGTCGAAGTGGCTGTTCGACGGCACTACCATCCCCGGCCGCGCCACCGCGCTGAACAGGATGTGCTCCGCGGCGCGGCCCTGGTGCGTCGGGATGATGTGCTTGCAGCCCGTCAGCTCCTGCACCACCGCTTCGAGCCGGTAGAACGAGCGGCTGCCCGCGTAGGTTTCATCGCCAATCATCAGCGACGCCCACTGCTGCGCGCTCATCGCGCCCGTGCCGGAGTCGGTCAGCAGGTCGATGAGGATCTGCTCCCCGCGCAGCAGGAATGGGTTGAAGTGCGCGTCCTGCAAGGCGACTTCGCGCTCGTCGCGCGTGGTGATGCCGAGCGGTTCCACCGCCTTGATGCGAAACGGTTCGATGATGGTGCGGTGGCGGTGTTCCATGGGACCTCGGGCGTGGGGCTAGCGCCGGGCGCGCGTCAGGATGCCGTACTTGGAGATGGCGTAGACGGCGCGAAAGCCGTCCTTGACGCCAATCTTCTTGCCTTCCGCGTAGGTGCGGCCGTTGTAGGAGATCGGCACTTCGAAGATCCGCAAGCCCGGCTTGGCCGCGAGCTTGGCCGTCATCTCCGGCTCGATACCAAAACGGTCTTCTTCCAGGCGGATGGACTGGATCACCTCGCGGCGGAACACCTTGTAGCACGTCTCCATGTCCGACAGGTTCAAGTCCGTGGCCATGTTGGAGAAGATCGTCAGCAGGCGGTTGCCGACCGAGTGCCAGAAGTAGAGCACCCGATGGCTCTGGCCGGCAAAGCGCGAGCCGTAGACCACGTCGGCCTTGCCCGCGAGGATCGGGGCCATGAGCGCGCCGTACTCGCCGGGGTCGTACTCCAGGTCGGCGTCCTGCACCAGGACGATGTCGCCCTTGGCCTCCTGGAAGCCGCGCCGCAGCGCCGCGCCCTTGCCCATGTTCTGCGGCTGCAGCAGCACGCGGATTTGCGGATGCGCCGCGCCCAGTTCGGCCAGGATGTCGCGCGTGCCGTCCTTGGAGCCGTCATCGACGATGAGCAACTCCATGTCAAAGGGCTGGGCAAGCACCTGGGCGACGATGTCGCGGATGGTGTCCTTCTCGTTGTAGCAGGGCATGACGACAGACAGTTGCACGGTGGCCTCCGGGTGAGCGCGATGACGGCGGGACGATAGGCAGGGCGGAACTCTGAGTCAATCGCGCGGGCGCACGCCATCGAGCATCTCGCGCAGCGCGGCCAGGAAGCGCAGGTTGTCGCGGCGCGTTCCCAGGCTGACGCGGATGGCGTTCGGCACGCCCCAGCCGCCCATCGGCCGCACGATGATGCCGCGGCGCAGCAGCGCTTCGAAGCAGCCTTCGGCATCCAGCGGCAGGTGCGTCAGCAGCATGAAGTTCGCCTGGCTGGGCAGCCAGCGGATGCCCAGGGCCGTCAGCGCTTGCCCCAGAAACTTGCGCTCTTGCAGGACGTGCGCTCGGCTGTTGGCGTGGAACTCGTCGTCGTCCAGGCTCGCCATCGCAGCCGCCAGGGACGGCGTGTTCACGTGGAACGGCATCTGGGCGCGCGCCAGGTAGTCGATGATCTCCGGCGTCGAAAACGCATAGCCGACGCGCAGGTTCGCGAGGCCCGACAGCTTGCTGAACGTGCGCAGGACGATGAGGTTGCGGCCCGCGAGGATGTGCGGCCAGGGATCGGGCGGGTCGTCATCCTCGACAAAGCCGCGGTAGGATTCGTCAATGACCACGACCACATGCTCCGGCACGCGCGCCAGGAACGCATCGAACTCGGCCTTGCGCACCGTCAGCCCGGTCGGGTTGTTCGGCGAACAGACGTAGCACAGGCGCGTCTCCGGCCCGATGCGCTCCGCCATCGCGTCCAGGTCCAGCGCCATGTCCGGCGTCAGCGGCGCGCGCACGGACACGCCGCCCGCCAGCGAGGTGCTCACGAAGTACATCGGGAAGGTGACCGACGCGGTCAGCATCTCCCCGCCGCCAAACACGAAGGCCTGCGCGAGCATGCGGATCAGGTCGGTGGCGCCGTTGCCCAGGATCACGTGGCGCTCGTCCAGACCCTGGCCGACGCTCTGCGCGATGCGCCGCCGCAGGTCGCGATCCGCCGTGCCCGGGTAGAGGTGCGCCTCCGCCAGCGCCTGCCGCGCCGCCTCCACCGCAAGCGGCGAAGCGCCCAGCGCATTCTCGTTCGACGCCATCTTGACGACGTCGGTCAGGCCGTAGTGCTCCTGCACCTCCGCGATGGAACGGCCGGCCGTATAGCGCGGAACTTTCAAGAGATCAGGATTGAGGCGAAGGCTCGTCAGCATGGCAGTGGCTTGGTGGAAGTTGGTTGCCGGCACGGTGCACCCGCGCGCCTGCGGCGTCAAGATGGCGCAGAAGTTGGCGTTATTGCGGCCGATATGCGATGGCGATAAGGCTCTTGCCCAGCAGCGGCTCGACCCGCTCCTCCAGCCAGCGCGTCACCGGCACG
>CAIXAA010000538.1 GCA_903917305.1 uncultured Myxococcales bacterium
AGGTCGAGATCCGGCAGACCTTGCAGCTGCGCCGCCTGCGGGCCGACCGCAGCCTCCAGATCTCCGCGCGCTGTGATGACACCGGCTTCAGCCTCGACCAAGGCCGAGCGCGCCTGCGAAAAGGCGACCGACATGCGCGTCGCATCGTACTTGGGCGCGGCACCTTCCTTGACGCGGTTCTGCACGATGCGATCGGCGCGCGACAGGTCCTCCAGCGAAGCCTGCAGCACCGCGACGCGGGTCGCCGCCGCCACCATCGCCACGCAGGCCGTCTCGACGTCGAACGCCAGCGTCTGCACCGTGCCCTTGCCTTGCGCGACGACCGCCTGCTCGGTGCGGCGGGCGCTGCGCTCACGGGCGCGCGGTGCGCCGGCCGTCTCCAGGAATTGTGTGACGCCGAGCGAGCTTGCGCCAACAACGTCGCCACTGTCGTGCGTCGCGCCGCGCTGGTAGCCGGCGTCCACGGTCGGGTTGGTCCACAGGCCTGCCGCCAGCGCATCGGCCGCAGCGGCCTGGGCATCGGCCCGTGTCGCGGCCACGAGCGGATGGCCGCGGCGCATCACGTCCTGGGCGGCAGAGACGGTAAACCGCGGTCCATCCGGCAGCTTGACGTGATCGAACGCCTGGGCGCCGGCATCGACGGCGAGCGCCATGGCGACCAGGAGGAGGCTGAGACCGGTGGCGCGAGGCCTTCTGTGCATCTTCAACTCCGCGGCGTGCGCGCCGCTGGTGGCTTCAACGTGCAACCAGCGTGCCAGATTCGGACGGGACTGCGCTCGTCGCCCGCAAACGGCATGTTGTCGGGGACTGTCTGGCCATGGGGCCGCTGGCGGGCAATCAAGGTCAGCCGCGCGGCGACGCAAGGGGTGGGGCAATTTGACACCATGGTGTGGCGTTCCGCTACCCGCGTGCCGCCCGCGCTGCCAACCGCCCCAAGATGTCAAACATTCCACGGAAGGCCACGCGCCGCTCCAGCTGCGCCACGGCGTGGGCATCCGGATGCGTCAGCGGCTTGCCCGTACACCATTGATCATAAATGGTTTCCAGTTGCCTTGCGCCCGCTTCCACGTCGTCGTGCTGCACCGCGAAGCCGCTCGCCGTCTGGCGCAGCAAGGCATGCGCCTCTGAATCCGGCACCGTGAAGGCCAGCACCGGCGTGCCGCAGCGGATGTACTCGAACAATTTCCCGGGAATCGACAGGTCGTCCAGCGACGACAGCACCAGCAGGTCCGCCTTGCCGTAGCGCCGCACGACCTCCTTGTGCGTGACGCGGCCGCCCTCCTGCGTGTGCGCCGCCGCCAGCGGGTACTGGTGCAAAAGGCGGTGCAGCAGTGCGGTGTTCTGCGTGTGCACGGTCAAGTGCAGGTGCACGTCCGGCCTTTGCAGCAGCAGGCGCTGCCAGGCGGCAAAGAACGGCTCGATGGTGTAGCCCTCGTAGATGCTGCCAGCGAACAGGATGCGCAGGTCCTGGCCGGCGCGCTCGCTGGGATGCACGGGCGCACGCGCCGCCGGCTCCGGCAGGATGCCGCGAAAGTCGGCTTCATCATAGCCATTTCGCACCAGGGCGACCTTCTCGGGTGCGAGGCCGTGGCGCTCGATCAGCAGGCGGCGCAGGGGCTCTGCCGTCACGGTGATCGCGTCCGCCTGCGCGTAGACGGCCTGCTCCAGCCGCGCGTCGATCCACTGCCGCCAGCGATCGAGCAGGCCGTGGCCGTGGTAGTGCGGCATGAAGCGGTTGTCCGTCCAGGGGTCGCGCAGGTCGGCCAGCCAGGGCAAGCCCAGGTCCTGCTTCAAGGTTTGCGCCACGAGGTGCGCGGTGTAGGGCATGCTGGTCGACAGGATCGCGTCGCACGGCTGCGCTTCCAGTTGCAGGCGCGCGGCCTTGAGCGCCGTCGGATACCAGCCGAGGTAGACATCCGGCGCCGCGGCCTTGCGCACCCACGGACCCAGCTGGTGCAGCGGCAGGCCGCCGGTGCGGACCACCGTCACTTCCGGCGGGATTTCGCCAAGCATCGTCGGGTCTTGCAAGTCGCCTGCGCGCGGCGCGTTGGCCAGCACCGTGACCTGCCAGCCCTGCGAAGCGGCGGCCGTGCAGAACTTGAGCGCCCGTTGCACGCCGGCGCCGCCATGCGGAGGAAAGAAGTAGCTGATGAGCAGAAGGCGGGGCATGGGCTCTCAGGAGGACTTGCGCCAGAGCGGCTCGAGCCGCAACCACGGCCCGAGCGCCGCGCGATCCGCTGGCGACACCAGCCCGACACGCAGCACGACCGCGAGGTAGGATGCCAGGAACGCCACCAGCCGCAAGCCGAGCCCCAGCCCCTGCCACGCCACGCCGCCCGCCGGCCACAGCGCCTGCACGCCGAGGGCCGGCAGGCACGCCAGCGCCGCGCACAGCAGCCGTGCCAGCCAGCCGCGCCAAGGAAAAGCTTGCGCATAGCGGACTTGCGCGGCCTTGGCGATGTCGCCGATGTTCCACGCCGTGGCGATCCACGTCGCCGCCGTCCACAGGCCGGCCGTCCAGGCGACGCGCACCGGCGCGCTCACGTCCGGGCGCGCGTGCACCCAGGCGAGCAGCCCGGCGGTTCCCAGGAGATTGAGCACGATGCCAGCCAGTTGGGCGCGCAGGATGGCGCGCGGCCTGTCCAGGGCCATCAACATCGTGCCGTAGCTGGTCACCCGCAGCGGCAGCATCAGCGCCGTGAGGCGAAACGGCAGCGCCGCGCTACGGTAGCGCTCGCCGTACAGCAGGCCGAGCACGTCGTCCGCGGCGATCATCGAGAACGCGAAGATCGGCAGCATGACCAGCGCGACCTTGTCGATGCCGACGTGCCAGAGCGCCAGCGCCTTGCGTGCGTTTTCGCTGCGATCTCCCGGCGCACCCGCCAGCGCGGACAGCTGTGGCAACATCGCCACCGCGACGCCGTAAGCGAGCATGGAGACGAACGGCAGCTCCTGCGCGCCGACGGCGAAGTCGGCAAAGACCGCGGCAGAGAGCAGGAAACCGGCGAGCCACGTCGAGGTGTAGCGGTTCACGAGGCCGGCGATGCCGTTCAAGGAAAGTGGAATGGCGAAGGCGAGTTGGGCGCGCACGCCGCCGTCGAACGGCTCGGCGGCTACGCTGCCGTAGAGGCGCTGCAGGACGCCGAGCGTGACCAGGAGGCGCAGCACGCAGGAGGCGCCGAAGCTCGCGAGGATCCAGGCCGGCGCTGCGCCCAGCGCCGCGGGAACCAGCACCGCGAGGTTGCCGACCAGGGCCAGGCCGATGGCCAGCTGCGAGGAGAGCTGGTGGCGCTGCGTGCCGAGCAGGAAGCTGGCCAGCAGGTTGCCGGGCAGGTCCAGGGCCACCACGCCGGCGACGATGAGCAGCGGCACGAGCAGATCCGCGTGGCCTTGCGGGCGCATCACCAGCGCCATGCCCGCGACCAGCAGCCCCGCCGCGATGCCGACCGTCGTCAGGACCAGCAGCGACTGGCGCATCAGCCCTTTCTGCTTGGGGGCGGCCAGACGCGGCAGGAAGATGAGCAGCGAATCGGGAATCGCCAGCAGGCCAAGGCCTTGGGCGGTGGCGTACCAGGCCAGCGCGAGGCTGAGCGTACCGAACTCGGCCTTGCCCATCATGCGCACGAGCAGGAAGGTCTTCAAGGACTCGAGGATCGACACGGCGACGCGGCCAAAGACGACGGCGCCGACCTGGTGCGAGAGCTGTCCCGGGGCTGGCGGCGAGGGCGCGCTCAAGCGTGCGGCTCCTGTGCGGTGTCGTCGGTCAGCAGGCGCTGCAGCGTCATCAGCGCGGCGGGCAGGACGAGGTACAGGATCGGCACCTGGGCGCGCACTTCGCGCAGGTTGCTGCCCAGGGAGAACATGCCAAAGAGCGCGCAACCAAAGAGCAAAGACAGGTGCTCCAGCCGCGACAGGCGCTTCCAGCCGGCAAAGGCCAGGCCGAGCGGCAGCGCGAACATCAGCATGGGCGGAAACGCGAAGGCGCGCTCGCGCAGCTCCTCGACCAGACGCTGGCTGTACACGGCCACGGTCGCGGTCAGGCCCGTGCCCAGCGGCGTGTAGCCGGCGGGATAGCGCCACTGCAGCACCTTGAAGACGCCGACCGCCACCGCGAACATCGCCAGCGATTGCCCCAGCCAGCGGCGGCGCTGATCCGGCCGCCAGGTCCAGGCGGCCCACAGCAGCGGCAAGGCCAGCATGTCGTACTTCACGGCCATCCCGAAGGCGAGCACGGCGGCAAAGGGCAGCGCGCGGCGGTCGCGCAGGAAGAAAAGCGCTGACAACCAGCAGAGTTGCGAGAGGCGATCCCACGGGTGCGAGTAGTAGAACAGGTAGGTCAGCGGCGTGGTCATGCCGTAGTACAGGAGGCCGAGCGCCACCCAGGGCGGCGCCAGCCAGCGGCTGAGGTAGACGCCGAGCAGCAGCACCGTGCAGAAGAAGAACACCGTGTCGAGCGCGAAATACACAGCAAAAAGCGGCAGTCCGCTCGCCTTGCGCACCACTTCCGCCAGCTCGATGCTGACGCGGCGCAGGTTCGTGCCGTTGGCGCCGATGTCCTGCCACGTCTTGCCGGGCGGCGGGTGGTTCTCGAGGATGGCGCGGTGCATGACCTCCGCGGCCTCTGGATGCGCCGTGTAGACCTGGCGGTAGCCCAGCCAGAATTGCCCCGTCATGGTCAGCACATAGGCCAGCACGACCAGCAGCACGGCGCGGACGGTTCTCGGCTGCATCGGCATCCTGGAAGGGGGCAACTGCGGGAGGTTTTCGCCGGCGGATCGGCTGCGCAGGCAGGATCGCGCACATCCGGGGCTCACGCAAGTTCGCGCCGGATCGACGCGGCGGAGCAATCGCCGTATCCTGCGCCGCATGCAGAACCCGCCGCACATCCTGCTCATCGGTGAAGCGCCGCTGCCCTACGGCGGCATTGCGACGCATTGCGTGCGCCTGCTGGCGTGGCTGCGCGCGCAAGGCTGGCGCGCGCGCCTGATGCACCTGCCGTCGTTCTGGCTGACGCAGCCCGCCGTGCCGGATCCCGACCTGTTCGTGTGCCGCAACGGGCTGCCGCAGCTGCTGCACGCCCTGTGGCGCGAGCAGCCCGACCTCGTGCACCAGCACGTCTACCGCTGGCGCGTGCCGCTGGCGTTGGCGGCGTACAACCGGTTGCGTCAGCAGCGGAATCTTCCGCGGGTGCGCGCCGTGGCCACGATCCACGGCGAGTCGTTCTTCGCCACGATTCCGCCGCTGGTGCGGCCGGCGGTGTACGCCGCGCTGCGCAGCTACGACCACATCCTGGCGGACAATCCATTGCTCTTGCAGCGGGTTCGCAACGAGGTGGGCGTCCCGGCGCAGCGCGTGTCCCAGCTCGGCGCCTTCCTGCCGCCGGGCCCGAGCGAGCGCGATCCCTCGCAACTGCCTGCCGATGTGTTGGAATTCGCCAAGGCGCACCAGCCGCTGGTCGCCGGCAACGGCGCGGTGGCCAGCTTTCGCGGCGAAGACAAGTACGGCATCGACCTCGTGCTCCTGGCGATCGACGAATTGCGCAAGCGCTGGCCGGACATCGGCCTGGTGTTCTCGATCACCGACGTGCAGGACGCCGCGCGCATGACCGGGCTGGAGCAGCTGATCGCGCAGCGCAACCTCGCACCGAGCGTGCGTTTTGTCCGCGAGCTGCCGTCGCTGCTGCCGGTGCTGGGCCTGGCGGCGGCGAGCGTGCGGGCGACGAACACGGATGGCGACGCGCTGTCGGTGCACGAGAGCCTGATGATGGGCACGCCGGTCGTGGCGTCGGACGTCGTCGTGCGGCCGCCGCTGTGCGAGCGTTTCGCCAACCGCGATGCGGCGGACCTGGCGCGCGTGCTGGCGGCGACCATCGAGAAGGGCCGCGTCGATCCCGCGCAAGCGGCCCAAGTGGCTCACATCGGTGCGGATCTGTTGGCGGTGTACCGGCGCGTCCTGGCCTGATCAGGCCGTGGGCAGCAGGCGGGCCAGCAGCAGCTCGATCGCCTGAGAAGGCTTGCGGAAACGCTGCAGGAAGGCCGCTTCGCTGGCCGCCAGCGCCCGCAGGATCTCCGCCAGCGGCGCGGCGCCGGTCTGCAGCGCTTCGTGCGCGCCTTCGACATGCGCCCGGTCCTCGCCGGCCGCGTCGACCGGCGTCAGGCCGCCGCGCAGCGCCTCGAGCCACGCATCCCGGCGCACGTGGGACAGGTCGTGGAACGCCCAGAACGCCGAACCTTCGCTGCGGTAGGTCGCGTGCACCTGCCCGCCGTGCGCCGCCAGCAAAGCCAGCAGGATCAGCGCGGTGTCGGCGTCGTCGATCTCGAGCGCCGGGTCGTCCTCCAGCAGCCGCGCGCCCTCGATCTCCGTCCAGACGTCGCGCTCCAGGAGGCGGCCGCCGCTGTGGGCGTAGCAGTGCGAAAAACCTGGAGGCACGGCAGCTTGCAGCTCGCGCAGCAGGAATGTCCACACGCCCAGCTTGGCGAGGTTCAGCCGCCTTGCGCCTTCGCTGCCGCAGTCGAGGTCGATGTGCAGCGTGGCCTGGCCAAGTGGGACGCGAATGCTGTGCATCGCCCAATGATGCTGGACGATCGCCGCGCGCTCAACCCCTCAGCGCTGCCGCCGCGTCGAGGTGCGCCCCGCCCAGCGCACGTGCGTCTCCTCGAGGCCGTGGACGCGTGGGTGCCGCCGCACGTGGGTCTTGTAGAACCGCGCCTTGAGCAGCTCCGCCGACAGCGCGTAGGCCGCCAGCAGCCCCGCCAGCACCACGTAGAAGAACCAGGGCAACGGCGTGAAACCAAAGAGGCTATCGGTCGGCAGCAACGGCAGCAGCACCACGGCGGCCAGCACCGCCAGCGTCGTGCCCAGCAGCAAAGGCCCGGGCCGGCTGCGCCAGGAGCGCTTGCGCGTCCGCACCACCAGCACCACCAGCGCCGCCGAGCACACCGACTCGACGAACCAGCCGGTGCGGAACAGAACCGCCGGCGCGCGCAGCAGAAAGTGCAGCGTCGCAAAGGTCAGGTAGTCGAACACCGAGCTGAGCAGGCCAAACCAGATCATGAAACGCCGGATGAAGTGCAGGTCCCAGCGCTGCGGCTTTTGCAGCAGATCCTCGTCGACGGCGTCGGTGGCGATCGTCATCTCCGGGAGATCCGTCAGCAAGTTCATCAGCAGCACCTGCCCGGGCAGCAGCGGCAGGAAGGGCAGCAGCAGCGACGCGCCGGCCATGCTGAACATGTTGCCGAAGTTGGCGCTGGTGGCCATGAACACGTACTTCATGGTATTCGCAAATGTTTTGCGGCCTTCGCGCACGCCTTCGATGAGGACGCCCAGGTCCTTCTCCAGCAGCACGATGTCCGCCGCGTCCTTGGCGACGTCGACGGCCGTGTCGACCGAGATGCCGACATCGGCCGTGTGCAGCGCCGAGGCGTCGTTGATGCCGTCGCCGACGTAGCCAACGACGTGGCCGGATGCGCGAAAGGCCGCGAGAATCCGCTCTTTCTGGTTGGGCTCGATCTCGGCGAACACCCGCACGCGGCCGACCTTGTGGCGCAGCGCCGGTTCGCTCAGCTGCTGCACCTCCGCGCCGGTCAGCACGTGCGTGACGTCCAGGCCGAGCTTGGCGCCAATCGAGCCGGCGATCCAGCGGTTGTCGCCAGTAATCATGCGCAGCGACACGCCAATTCGCGCCAGCTCCGCAATCGTCGCTTCGATGCCGGGCTTGAGCGGGTCTTCGAGGGTCACCACGCCGCAGAACGTCATGCCGGCTTCGTCCGCCGGCGTCGGCTGCGCCGGCAGGTCGGTGCGGCGCACGGCGATGCCGATGGTGCGCAAGCCCTGGGAGCTGAACGCCTCGATCTTCGCTTGCAACTCCGCTTGAACACTGGCGATCGGCGCCTCGCTGCCATCGCCCCGCCGGGCCTTGGTGCACACGGCCAGCACGTTCGCGATCGCGCCCTTGGTCACCAGCAGCGTCTCGTCGCCCTGCTGCACCAGCACGCTCAGGCGCTTGCGCGTGAAATCGTAGGGAACTTCGGAAAGGCGCTTGGCGTCCGCCACTGCCGGCAACCCGGCCTTCAAGGCCGCGTCGATCGGGTTCTCGAAGCCGGACTGCAGCGCCGCGTTCAGCCACGCCAGCCGCGCCACCTCCGCGTCCGGCTTGCCGTCCAGCCCGAAGGCCGCGTGCAGTTGCACCTTGCCTTCGGTCAGCGTGCCGGTCTTGTCGGAGCACAGCACGTCCATGCTGCCGAAATTCTCGATGGAACTCAGGCGCTTGACGATGACCTTGTTCGCCGCCATGCGCCGCGCGCCGTGCGCCAGGTTCACGCTGATGATCGCCGGCAGCAGCTGCGGCGTCAGCCCCACCGCCAGCGCCAGCGAGAACAGCAGCGCGTCGAGCACCGGCCGATGCAGCGCGACGTTGACGGCGAAGATCAGGATCACAAGGATCAGCGTGACTTCCATCAGCAGGTAGCCGAAGTGGCGCACGCCGTGCTCGAAGTCCGTCTCCGGCGGCGCGCGGTCCAAGTGCTCGGCAATGCGGCCGAACTCGGTGTCGCGGCCGATGTGTGCGACCACCGCCAGCGCGCTGCCGCTGACGACGTGGGTGCCGAGAAACAGGCTGTTGCTGCGCTCGGTCAGCGTGGTCTTGGCGCCGACGTCGCCGGGGAGCTTGTCGGCGGGCAGGCTCTCGCCCGTCAGCGCCGCTTCATCGACCAGCAGGTGGTTGGCCTCCACGATCCGCGCGTCGCCGGCGATGCTGTCGCCCGCCTTGAGCACCAGGATGTCGCCGGGAACCACTGCGTCGATCGGCACTTGCACGTCATGCCCGCCGCGCCGCACGCTCGCCAGCGTCGTGACGCGCGCCAGCAACGCCGCCACCGTGCCGGCGGCCTTCTGCTCCTGCCAGAAGCCGAGCAGGGCGCTGGCCGTGAGGATGACGAGGATCATCACGCCGTCGGTGCGCTCCCCCACCGTCAGCGCCAGCACCGCACAAGCGACCAGGATCAGGAGGATCGGGCTCTTGAACTGGGCGAGCAGCAGGCGCAGCCGGACATGCTTGCGGCCGGTCGCGAGGCGCTGACCGAGCAGGGCTTCGGCGCGCCGCGTCGCCTCCTCCGCGCCAAGCCCTTGGTCCGGCGACGTGCCCAGCTCGCCGGTGACGGCATCGATCGGGCGGCTCCAGAAGTCCATGCGCCCCCTCGACTTCTGCGTGTCAGCGCGTGCGATCCGCCTGCTGTGCGACTTCGTGGGCGGCGAGCACGATGCGCGCGCAGGCCTCCGCGTCCGAGCCGGCCTCGTGGTGCTGCAGCGGAATCTGCAGGTGCCGGCACACGGCCGCGAGGTTGTTCGAGTGCAGCCGCCAGGTCTTGCGCGACAATTGCACCGTGCATTGGAACGGTTGGCTGGGCATCGGCAGCCCCGCCGCCTCGCAGCAGGCGCGCAGGACGCGGCGATCGAAGCCGGAGTTGTGCGCCGCCAGGAACGTCGCGCCCTCCAGCATCGGCACCAGGCTCGGCCAGACTTCGGCGAACGGCTTGGCGCCGGCGACGTCATTCCAGGTCAGCCCGTGCACCTCCGTGAACATGAACGAGCGCCGTGGCGGGCGGATCAGCTCGACCCGCCGCTCGACGATGACGCCGTCCTGCACGCGCACCACGCCGATGGAACATGCGCTGTCCGGCAGCGTGTGCGAGGTCTCGAAATCGATGGCTACGAAGCTGGGACCAGACAAAGGCGCCTCCCGGTGAGCCCCTACGGTGCCACACGCGCCGCCGAGCGACAATGCGACAGATTCGCCCTGTTTCGCGGACAGGGGCTGGCGCGCGAGGTGTTCGCTCGTACACTATGCCGGTCATGGCTTTGTCCGCCCCGCCCCCGCCAACCGAGCCGTCCTTGCCCTCCCCGCGCCGCACGCTGCTGGCGGCGCTGGCGCCGACACGTTGGCTTTTCCTGGGAATCAGTGTCGTGCTCGGCATGCGGCTGGCGGCTTGGGGCGTGCGCCGCGCCTGGCTGCCGGAGATGCCGGCCCTGCGCGAAGTCGCCAAGGCCCTGGCTTGGGACACGTTCCTGGTGCTGGCCGTGTTCGCCCTGGCGCGCAGCCTCGGCGCGGTGCGCCCGCGTGCCATGCGCTGGCTGGGCTGGCTCGCCCTGCTGCTGCTGGTCCTGGCCGCGATGCTGGTGCGCTGGTTCGATTTCGCCCACTGCTTCATGGTGCGCGCCCACTGGACCGCCGACGCATTTGCCTACCTGGATCAAGGCTTTGGCGGCAGCATCCGCGATCCGCGCCTCGTCTTCGCCCTCGCCGCGTGGCTGGCGACCGCCGGCGTGCTCTTTGCCGCGCTGCGCCGCGACAGCCACGCGCTGGCGCCGGTCTGGCAGCAGGAAGGCCAGGCGCGCTGGCTGGTTCTGGCCTTGGTCATCGCGCTGTTGCCCGCCCTGTGGGCCGTGCGCGACGGCGTGAAGTACCCGGCCTATCCGCAGCAGATCCGCCTCATCCCGGAGGTGAACTTCGCGCTGCAATACCGCATGTTCACGC